>PLCH01000501.1 GCA_003135585.1 Chitinophagaceae bacterium | reverse complement strand
TTGACGAGCCATCAATGCATCAAGGGAATAAATTCTCTGAACAATTAAAGGCAGCAGTTGCAGGTGAGAATGCACAGGTGATTGTGATGAATAATTCAATTGAAGCACAAATCGCTGAAATGGAGGATCCTTCAGACCGTCTCCTGTTCATGCAGGAATATAAAATGACGGAACCCGCCTTGAATAAACTCATCCGCTCAACTTATAAAATATTAAACTTATTAACTTATTTTACTGCGGGTGTACAGGAAGTTCGTGCATGGACCATTCACGAAGGATGGAAGGCTCCGCAGGCCGCCAGCGTGATACACACTGATTTTGAAAAGGGATTTATCAAAGCGGAAGTTATTGCCTACNNTGGTTCCGAAGCAGCCTGCCGCGAAAATGGAAAACTGCGCATTGAAGGAAAGGAATATCTTGTCAAAGACGGCGATGTGATGCATTTCCGTTTCAATGTCTGACCATTCGCAAAGAAACCTAAAAAATATTGTACCCCACGCTGATATAGTACAATCCCCCTATCGCGGGATTACCATATGCAGTCAGGTAATATTTATTTAAGATATTGGTTGCACCCACCTTGATCACCGACCGGATACTAGTCAGCTTATAACTCAGCTGGCCATCCAAGGTTCCAAAAGCGCTTACATTTCCCTGTTTGAAATCACTTTCAGTAAAATATACGTCCTGCCACCGGTACTGCAAAGAAAATCCCATATTCTTAAGACGGCCAAAACCACTGTTTCCGACGCCCACATTNNGTATTGAAATAGGTAACAAAGGTTGGATCAGGGTTATCCAAATGATCGGAAGAGATATTCAGGTTCACCGAAAAATTCTTTGGAAGAAGGTAATCCAGGCTCATTCCAAATCCATAGGTATTCACCTTATTGGTACTGTTTAAGGAGACAGAGTACCCCGTATAGGTGGCCGGGTTGTTTGGGTTTATATCGNNAAAATCCTGGTATTGGGAATAGTAGCCATAAATATCAAGCAAAATTCTTTTATTGAACAAACCCTTATATCCCAACTCATAAGAATTCACAGATTCAGGTTTGTATTTTCCAAATTTTTGTTGCTGAAAAGTATTGGCATTAAATACAGGGTTGGTATCAAAATGATAAAAGGCTCTCAATTGCGGTAAACCTCCAATCAGAATACCCGCTCCTGTATTTAAATTGATCCATTGGTTCTGGTTGGAAGGAAAGCGGTATGCGTTCTGGTAGGAGACGCGGATGTAATTGTCTCTGGCTACCGTGAAAACCGCAGAAAATCTTGGTGTGAACTTGCCGTCAAAATTATCGTTCTTGTCATATCGTCCCGATGCGGTGAGTTTTAATTTATCCTCAAATAATTTTTTTGAGATCTGCAGGTAGGCCCCGTATTCATTGGTCCTGATGCGTCCCGCACTATCCGCAAACAGGGTGCCCTGGGAATTCAGTACGTATTGTCTCCAGCTGCCACCTACCAGAACTTCCGCAAATCCTACCAGTTCCGTCAGATTGTACTGGCCCTCGGTCTGGAACATATTGGTGCGGTCCAGGAATTGGCCTCCAATAGGAATGGGTTTGGAACGCACCTGATCAAAAAGGCTCCTAAACTGGGATGAGCCGGCAGCCGGGCGGTTGCGGTCAGCATAACCCCGTGCAGCCAGATTTGCTGCGTTATAGGAAGCTCCTACCGCCAAAGCGCCCAATAAAGTGGTTGTATATTCATTATACCAGGTTGGGCTTGGGCTCCAGGCTTCATTAAACAATTGAGTGGTAACGGTGGCATTATAAGCCTGTCCTGAATTTTCCAGGGTGGCATAGCTCCTGAGAAACCATTTATCTGACCTCAATTCGAATTTGTACTGACCCATTTTCAAATCCTTCAATGAATAGCGGTCACTTCCGGTATAGACCGTATTGCCCGTGCCGTAATTGCCGGTTAGTGAGGCTTGCAGGCGGGGCGTGAATTTATAATAGAGGCCGCCGGAAACCCGGATATCCATTGTCGTATTATCAATCACCTCACTTTCTTTGTAGCCCGTCCGTGAAACTTTTACCGAAGTGGTACCCGCAGGCAGTAGGCCCCGGAACGGAACAGGGACAAAAGGATAAATGTCAACCGATGTCTCATCACCATAAATATTCACACCATTATAATTGGGGTCTGATAACCTTGTGCCGGGTATCGGGTGACTGCCCGGACCTGCACCAACACCCGTGTAATTGGAACTATCGGTTGCGATCCAATCTTTTGCCTGGATAAACTGAGCACCTATCTTAAAAGCAAACTTATCATTCACTTTTACACCCCAGCGAAAGCTGTAATCCTGGTAGGGGGATGCGCTGATCGGATCATTTTTGCCCAAATGCATAACGCCTTCCTTTACCTGTACACTTAGTCCCTGGTATTTAAAAGGATCCTTACTTGTAATCAGCAAAGTTCCGTTCATCCCTCCCGACCCATATAATGCGGAGGAAGCCCCAGGCAACAATTCCATATTGTCAACGTCCAATTCTGTCAGTCCAATGGGNNGGGGCCTGGTTATCCATACCATCGACAAACTGATTAAACCTTGTATTACCACTGCCGTTGAATCCCCGAGTGGTTACAGAACTGAAGGTGAGGCTCGAAGCGGTATAATCCACTCCCTTCAGGTTGCGTATGATATCGTAATAATTGCTGGCGGGGCTGTTCCGGATATTCGCAGAACCTATGCGCTCTATGGACACCGGAGATTCCAAAATTCTTTCCGGTACCCGGCTGGCTGAAACAACCACTTCTGTTCCGAGGACGGAAGCACTCGTAAGTTCTACTTGGACAAAATCCGAGGCATTCTTCACCANNGATTATAAGAATAAGCGGGAGCGGTTGATTTGTCGTTAGCCTGAAATCCCCTCTGGTATTTGTAAATACACCCGTGCTTGTCCCCTTAATGATAATCGAAGCAGCAGGCACTACAAATTTGGTGCGGCTATCCCGTACATTTCCGCTAATGACAACAGGCTGGGCGCTGGCTAAGAAAATAAAAAATATAAAAGTTAACGCAAGAGAGAGTTTCTTGTGCAAATTTCTCATAATGCAAGGTTTCGTTAGTAATTGAAAGCAAAGTACACATTGTAATTCTTCCCTAAAAATATTATTTTCGATAATTGTTGATATTTCGTGAATTGCACCTGATCCATTTTTGGATCCACTTAGGTAATTTCGGGTGATGAACCCATTCCAATTTCCGCGCCAGACGAATTTCTATCGCGGCAAGGTAAGAGACGTTTATACTATTGGCGGGAAGTGGCTTGTGATGGTGGCCACTGACAGGATTTCTGCTTTCGACGTCATTCTTCCACGGCCTATTCCTTTCAAGGGACAGGTATTAAACCTGATCGCCGCAAATATGTTGAAAGCCACCGCAGATATATGTCCGAACTGGTTACTGACAGTTGCGGCACCGCAGGTGGCAATTGGTAAAAAATGTGAGCCATTTCGTGTGGAGATGGTAGTTAGAGGAAATC
>PLCH01000426.1 GCA_003135585.1 Chitinophagaceae bacterium | reverse complement strand
GGTCGGACCAGGAAAGGCCCCCTGTTGATCATTTGCCATACCTGCAGGATGCGGGATCTTTGGAGTCTTAGAAATGCTATAACCCATTAGGTATCAATTTATAATCTCTTGGAGGGCAGTGAGGAAAAACAGTAAATGATGCTCTTTACACCACGTCTATGGACCCTAGCTTTTTAGGTAATAAGCTTCTCCTCAAAAAAATAACCAGTTTGGGGTATAGTAAATCCGAAAAAAATGTCATTACTTTACAGCCTGGTTTCAAAAAAGACTATTGGGTGATTATTTACCCATCTGACAGGTTTACAATCCTGGTCATATTGAGATAACCTATAATAATCTAGTTTATCCTTCCTTTGAAATTCCGTTACGGATTAAGTAGTTTTTTTAGCATGGTGTTTGTGACGGTTAATCAGTTGCAATCATTCATTCCATTTCATTTCAAGACTCCGATTAAAACCTTGAGGATATACTCCTCTTCCTTCCAGATTCCTTTTAAGAACCGCCTATTCCACAATGGTATTTAAAAAGTACAAAATGAAAAATTGTTACCTCTTCTTGTTTGCTGTATCCGTGCTGATGCTTTCCGGACTCTCTTCACAATCGCAAAATATTTTTAATCCTACGGATAAGGATAGTGTGTTCAACCCCAACCTTCCTCCGCCCCTTCCACCCTGGGGCATCGCTTACAAATGGGGTCATGCTCAAAGACTGACCTGGGGAGGTACCGGTACCACTACTTTCAAATCCTATTACTATAAAGGAATGCAATTCAGGTTAAAATTCCCCAAATCCTATGTTCCTGGGATAAACGATGGGAAAAAATATCCCATTTTTGTTTTCCTGCATGGTGCGGGTGAATCCGGAACCCCTTATGACAACGAATTCCAGATGCTTCATGGCGGAAGCATTTTCCGGGATGCCGTCGACAATGGATCTTTTGACGGCTACCTGTTTTACTACCAGTCCAGTGATGGGTACGCTTCCAGTTATTTTGACAGGATAGCCAACGTACTTGATACCCTTACCAAGTACAATAAGGTAGACCTTGACCGAGTCATCATTGACGGCCTTTCTTCAGGCGGCCAGAGTTGCTGGGACTTTTTAGGAGCCTATCCAAAATACATTGCATCTGCGCCCATTATATCTGCGGCCAGATCTGAATATATTCCTGTCATGCCCATATATATACAGATCCCCATCTGGTTATTCAATGGCGGTCAGGACGCTAATCCGGATCCGGCTACTGCCACCGCTGTAGCGAATGCATTTATAAATCTTGGAGGAAGCCTTAAACGGAATTTTTATCCAACCCTGGGTCATGATACCTGGGATGCTGCATGGGCTGATCCTGGATTTATTCCTTTCATGAATGCAGCCCACAAGGCAAACCCCCTGATCTATTTTGGCAGGTCTAATTTTTGCCCGGGAGATGTAGTCTCGGCACAACTGGGCATTACTCCCGGATTTTTCGCCTACCAGTGGATGAAAGACGGTTCCACAATATCCGGAGCTGCTTCTAACACTTATACTGCTACCCAAATCGGTACTTATTCCGTTCGTTTTATGAGGACCTCTACTTCAGCATGGTCGAGTTGGTCGCCTATTCCTGCTGTTTTGACCTTTAACGTTGCCACCCAGACCCCGCCTATTCAGATCAATGGTATGAGAAGTGATTTGGTCCCGGCCCCGGATACCAGTACTACGGTTCCGCTGATCTTACCATCCGGCTACCAAACCTATAAATGGCTGCGTACCTCCGACAGCGCGGTAGTAGGAACACAGAATATATTCAATGCAGCCCCGGGAACTTATGTGGCTTCTGTCAAGGGAACTTTTGGATGCTCTTCCCTGTACTCAGGNNGGTCCATTTACTGTAATCAATGCCAATGGCCCCAATCCTCCTGATCCGGCTGCCAACCTGCTTACCAACACGGCTTCTCAAACCACTTTGCAATTGAGCTGGAGCAAGAATCCGCATCCTTCTGTCAACGAAACCGGGTTTGAGATTTACAGAGCCGTCAAATCGGGTGGACCCTATAGCCTGGTTGCCATTAACCCAAGGGACAGTTTAGCCTATCTTGACCAGGGCCTGAATGCCAATACCAGTTATTATTATTTAGTAAGGGCGATTGACAATACGGCTGCCTCCAAAAATACAAATGAAGCAACCGCAAAAACATCAATAGACAATTCACCGCCAACTGCGCCCTCCAACCTGACAGTGACTGGAACCAGCGGTACTTACGTCGGCCTTCAATGGACAGCGGCAACCGATAATGTGGGCGTAACCAATTATGATATCTATATAAACGGCGCAAAAAGCTATTCTACACCTTCGAGCAATCTGAGCTTTGTGGTGAATAATCTTACACATGACCAGACTTACAATTTTGTAGTAAAGGCCAGGGACCAGGCCGGTAACCTGTCCCCAGCCAGCAATCAGGTTACTGCATCAGCAATTTTTAGCGGACTGTCCTATAAATATTTTAACGGCACATGGACTGTTTTACCGAATTTTAACAGCCTGACGCCCGTATTCTCCGGTACAACAAACAATATAAACCTGAGTGTGGCGACCCAGTCTACCAATTTTGGATTTTTATGGCANNCGCCTTGTACCTGGGGTCCAATGGAAGCACCATTAGTGCCTACAATCCAGGGGGCGCTCCATTGGTGAACAATGATGGATTACACGCTACACAATCCAGAACTGCCACCGTAGCTCTTACACCGGGCTTTTATCCGGTTGCGATCACCTTTTTCCAGGCCGGAGGTGGGTTCGCAATGCAGCTTTACTGGACCTGTACTTCAGCTGGNNATACCTGACAGTGCATTTAATGAGAGTTTTGCCCTTCCGGGTGGCGCACCGGCTGCCCCGACCAGTTTGAACGCGACCGCGCCGGCCTATAACAGGGTGAACCTGTCCTGGACCTACAATACCAACAACGGTAATAATCCAACCAGCTTCCAGATATTCAGGTCAACCGGTACCTCCCTGTTGGCCCCAATTGGAACTACCAATGCCAGCACTTTTGCCCTTGTGGATAGCGTGGTATCCCCTTCAACGACCTATAACTACGCCATCCTCGCAGATGGCCGCTACGGCCAATCCAACATTTTCCCGGTCCAGGGGGTTGCCTATTCTTATTATCAAACCGGAAGTCTGTNNTCTGTCGGCATTGCCGAATTTCAATACGCTGACTCCTGTTTCAACCGGAACGGTTCCAAATTTTGTGCTTGGCATGCAAACGCAAACAACCAATTTTGCTGTAAAATATGACGGGTTTATTAAAATAACGCAGGCAGGTCTCTATACATTCTCCACAACCTCAGACGATGGTTCCGCCCTTTATCTGGGAGGATACAGTCCTGGTAATTTGCTGGTGAATAATGACGGAACGCATGGGATGAAAACAGTTTCTGCCAGCACAACCCTCAATGCGGGCGTATATCCCATTACGGTAGTGTATTTCCAGGGCGGCGGCGGATTCGGCCTCAATGTGAATTATAGCGGGCCCGGGATAGTGAACCAGGTGATTCCTTTTTCGGCCCTGGGTACACCGGTAACCATAACTACACCGGCACTACCTCCGCCACCTCAGGCCCCGACGACCCTGAAGGCGACTGTGCAGGGCAGCTCCCAAATCAGTCTGGGATGGAATGATAACAGCAATGATGCGGCAAGCTTCCAGATCAGCCGGTCAACAGGCAACAATGCGAGCTATCATGTAATTGCCAGCCTGGCTAACACGGGAGGTACCCAATTCCATTACATAGATTCTTCTTTGTTTGACAACGTGATATATTATTATAAAATATCGGCTGTGGGAGCAGGCGGCCTGAGTGCTGCGAGCAATACCGACAGTGGAAGAACCCTGCTTAACAATCCTGTAATTAGTCCGATCACTAACTTCACCATGCGGTACGCCAGTCATGATACTGTTAAGCTGACGGTGACAGATCTGGACGCGGTTCCGATTAGCATTACTGGCGCCAACCTTCCTGCTTTTGCGACCCTTACGGATAATGGGAACGGGACCGGGAGGTTGATTTTCAGCCCGGCCGTGTCGGATGCAGGTACCTACAATAATATTGTCCTGATTGCTACTGCCTCAAACGGCGGCGTTGGCAGAGATACTTTCAACCTGGTAGTAAACAGCAATTACCCGCCAGTCATGGCCACTATCCCCAATTCGAACTTTGATGAAGGGACCAAAGATACCCTCGCCCTGACGGCAACCGACCAGAATGGAACTTCCGGGCTTGTCTGGAGTTCACAGACAATTCCTTCCTTTGCCACGCTTGCAAATAATGGAAATGGATCGGCCAGCCTGATCCTAAAACCGAATTTTATTTCTCATGGCACCTATAATATCTCAATTTCAGTAACCGATCCGCAGGGTGGAGCTTCCACCCAGTCGTTTACACTTACGATCAATAAAAAGAATCCAAACCAGCGTTATCTGGTCAATATGGAATTGCATTCGGCAGGACCTTCCCCCTGGAATAATATGACCGGTCCTAAACTGACCAATCTGGTGAATACAGACGGCGTCGCCGGTAATGTATCGGTGAGCCTGTCTACTCCAGGCTGGTGGCAGCCCTACAATCTAGGTGCACAGACCGGAAATAATTCTGGCGCTTACCCTGATGCTGTAATGCTGGATTATTATTACTTTGGAATTTATGGTGGCCCGGATATTGTGTATGATACCATTGCCGGACTGAAACCCAATTCCAGCTATAACTTCAAATTCTTTGCCAGCAGTGTCTGGACAGGAGTACCTGATAACGGCACCACCATCTACACGATTGGAGCGCAGTCGGCTTCGGTATATACCCAGAACAATACACAGAATACTGCCAATATCAATGGGGCAGTGTCTGATGCAACAGGTACCATCATTGTCAAAATGAGCAAGGCTGCAGGAACGCCCCTGGGCTATCTGAACGCCTTTGAGTTCTCCTATATATTCAATGACAGTACCGCTCCGGCCAAACCGACAAATCTAAGTGCAGCGATTGCTCCTGGAGTAGGTGTGCAGTTGACCTGGAACGCTGTCGCCTATAATGCGCTCGCAAATAATGTATACAGGACAACCGATACAACAACGGCCTTTACTCTGATGAACCCGGGAGCCAGCAATGGTAGTGCATCTTCCTATACCGACACTGCGGTTGTAGGACACACAAACTATTACTATAAGCTGAAAGCGGTTAATGGTTATGGTGATCTTGGATATACCAATACGGTGTCGGTTACAACCGGAGCCAAAAATCCGACCATTTCTGCCATCGCGAACTCCACGACGGTCAAAACAAACGCGACGGCAAATATTCCCTTTACAGCTACCGATGACCCGGGGGATTCGGTGACAGTGACAACCAATCTGCCTTCTTTTGCAAGCCTTCAGAACCTGGGTGGAGGAAGTTATTCAATAGCTTTGGCACCTCTCAGCGGGAATGCCGGTGTGTACAATGCTTCAGTTACGGCAACTGACAGCTATGGAGCGGCAACGACGAGCTCATTCCAGATACTGATAGTTGAAAATAATGTTTCTACCGTGTTCGTGCATTTTGGAACAGATACTGCAATCGTTCCTGCTCCTTGGAATAACTTCCTTGGTTATCCATTTGCGAACAGATCGCTAAATAATATGCTTAAAGCAGATGGCACGAATTCGGGGATCAACCTGGTGCTGGTTGACCAATGGTCCAACCCGCCGATCGACTATGGCATGAACACCGGGGACAATTCTGGTATTTTCCCGGACAGGGTGCTGAGAAGTGCCTATTATGAAGCCACAACCAATCCTAGGCGCATTCAATTAACGGGTCTGGATCAGACGAAATACTACAATATTGCCGTATTCAGCAGTGTAAATGGGGGATACCAGGCAAGTTCGACGTTTACGGTTACCGGAGGACAGAACTTTGATATGGACGCATCTTACAATACAAGAAAAACAATGCAGTTCAATGGGTTGAGACCAGACAACACAGGGTCTTTGGTGCTAACCATGACCAAGGATGCGGCTTCCAATTATGGCGCCTATCTGAACGCACTTGTCATCGAGTGTTATGACATTGCGCTGGTCCCTGTTGTCAGTCCGGCCAAAGTTTTTGTTGAGCCGTTGTTTAACTCAAGGACATCACTCAGTCTGATCTGGGCAGACCGCTCCAACAATGAAACCGGTTTTGAAGTATGGAGGTCAACTTCCGCCAGCGGTACATTTAACCTGGTCACGACACTTCCAGCAAACAGCACTTCCTATACGGATCAGGGATTAACTTCAAACACCCAATATTTCTATAAAATAAGGGCGGTGAATGCAAGCCAGCAATCGGACTACAGCGGTTTGGCTTCTGCTACGACTCCAAGTTCTATAGTTCTGGAGCATCTGACCTGGCATTTTCCGGAGGCTTTGAAACCCTGGAACAATACAGCAACCAATCCGCAAGTGGGTGACATATACGGTAACCTCCTTGATGACCAGCTTAACAACACGGGAGAAGCCTTGACTGTTATCAATGAATTTAACGGTGAAGCCAGCTTCCCAGTGCATAGCGTAAACAATTCCTTTGTATTCCCTGATAGTGTTATGTCCAGTAATTACTGGGTGGATCACGGACAAGTAGCCACCCTAAAACTGAACGGTCTTGATGAAACCAAGAAATACCGTGTCGGCTACGAAGGAGCCACCACCTGGCAGGGGGATATGACGGCCACCTTGAAAATCAATGGTGTAACCAAATACCTGAATACCTTCCTAAATACCAAGAAAGTGGTCTACTTTGACAATGTTTCGCCAAATGGCAACGGCGAGGTATTCATAGATTTCAGTGCAACAGGTACCTACGGTTTCTTCGGATCACTTGTGATCATGGGTTATACACCCAACGGCACCGGAGGCGGAGGTAACGGAACCAATAGCGTTGGTCCGACAACACCGCTGGGTTATACCGCCACCGTTAGTCAAGAGACAATTGATTCAGCAAACGGAGTGATGAACTTCAGGGCGTATCCTGATCCGTTCCGTGATGGTTTTAGCATAAGCTTTACCAATGACAAAGGCCCGCAGAAATTGGATATTGAGGTCTATAATATTTCCGGACAGCTGGTCTATGCACAGACCGGAGGATTCCTCAGCAGCGGCACCAATACCATTCATGTAAATCTGGATCAGAATACCCAACCGGGTATGTATATTACGAGACTCAGGACAGAAGGCAAAGTTTTAAAAGTATTTAAAATGATCAAATTCAGGTAACAAACCTTGTGCTCACTCACTCTAAAGTAAAATCCGGTAGTTTCTGACGAACTCCGGATTTTACTATTTTTGTTCTAAAACCACAATGGATTTATGGAATTAAGATATTTATTACATGCTCTGCTCAAGAGAAAATGGATCATTCTTGGAGCTACTGGATTGACTATTGTAATCTCCCTGATTTTATTACTAAGCAGGAATAAATTATATGAATCTGCCGCGCAATATTCCACTGGATTCACGATACAACAGGTTTCCCTGGTAAATGAGGTATTTAACGGATACGAAACAGATACAAAATTCAACAATGTTCATGAGACCTTTCAATCCCCCAAGGTAATTGGTATGTTGTCCTATGACCTGATGCTGCATGACCTGGAGCATCCCACCTATCCTTTCAGAAGGCTGACAGATCGAAAGTTGAAATCCGATGCCTATGGCTATGTTAACACGGATAAGGCAAAAATAATTTTAAGAGGTAAGATTGACTCCCTTCAATTATTAAGTACCGCTGTACCGGAGGAAAGAGATATGCTGGATTTTATAGACCTTTATGATTATGATTATTATTCTTTAGAAAAAAATCTATTCATTGAACGAATTCCGCATACCGATTACCTTGACATCATTTTTACGTCAGAGAATCCCGACCTTTCGGCCTATGTGGTAAACAAAATTGGTGCTGAATTTCTCAAAGTTTATAATTCGCTGACATCCACCCTTACCGAAGAATCCGTTCAGAAAATTTCAAATATCGTTGACCAGAAAAAAAAGCAGGTCGATTCCATTACAGAAAACCTGCGCAGGGAAAAAGCATCCCAGGGCCCGCTGGACCCTTCTGAAGTGAGTAAAAATGCTATGGCGACCATCAGCATTCTTCAGTCCAAGCTTGCTGATGAAAAAGCAACCTATAGTAAATCCTTTCACCAGCTTGAATCGGTCAATAGCCAGTTGTCAAAAATTGAAAGTGCTCCTGTCTCGGCGACGGGCACGAGCAATAACCAGGAAATTGTCAGGATTAGAACAAAAATCAGGGAACTGGCACCCAATAAGAATGATCCCAAAGTAGCCGAGCAGCTTAAAAGTTTGCAGGCCGATCTGAATAACCGGGAATCGTCTTTGAATACCGGCACTTTTTCGCATCCTTCCGAATCCCTTCATAATGACTTGATTTCAAAGAAGTCAGATTTGGAAGCAGAGTTGCAAGCCTCTGACCAGACCATTAACTATCTGACCAGCCAGATTAATAGATATTCTACCCAAAACACCGGTGGGGGGAACGATGTTAAAATTGATGCTTTACGAAGTGAGGTGGACATCGCCACAAGGGAATATTCAGAAATTAAGTCCAAATTTATGCAGGCAGAGGGGTTTAAACAGACGCCTACCATTAATTTCAGACAAACCCTGGTGGGGCAGCCCGCAGTCGATCCTGTCCCTTCCCACCTGTTGCTTATCGTGAGCATCTCGGGACTATCTATGTTTGCTTTCAGCTCCTTGGTCATTATTTTGCTAGAATTGCTTGATTCATCTATTAAATCCCCCTCCCGGTTTGTAAGCCTGGTGAATCTTGCCCTTTTAAATCCGGTGAACAAGATAAATTCCAAGGAGAAAGATATTCAGAAAATATTCAATTCCTCCAGGACGCTTCTTAATCCATCTGCGGAGGAAGAATTATTTGTGAACTTTTTAAGGAAGCTCAGGTTTGATATCGAGGATAGCGGCAAAAAAATTTTTTTGATCACCAGCACGAAGAAAAGTGAAGGGAAAACTACAGTGCTGACGGCCCTTGCTTACAGCTTAAGCATGACCAATAAAAGAGTCCTGATCATTGATACAAAT
>PLCH01000491.1 GCA_003135585.1 Chitinophagaceae bacterium | reverse complement strand
TTTTCAGTCAGCCCCAAAAAACCTGATTGGCTGCGCGTCAAGCTCCCCATCGGAGAGAGTTACAAACATGTGCGCGGCCTTGTCGACACCCATAAATTACATACGATCTGCGAGAGCGGCAATTGCCCAAATATGGGTGAGTGCTGGGGGGCAGGAACTGCCACCTTTATGATACTAGGCAATATATGCAGGAGAAGCTGCGGGTTCTGCGCCGTGGCAACCGGCCGTCCGGAGGCCGTGGACTGGAATGAGCCCCAGCGCGTTGCTGAAGCAATTCATCTTATGAAAGTAAAACATGCCGTGGTTACTTCCGTGGACCGCGATGAATTAAAGGATGAAGGAAGCATCATCTGGCAAAATACCATTAAGGCAATAAAGGCATTAAACCCCGAAACAACCCTGGAAACACTGATACCGGACTTTAAAGCAGAAAAAGAAAATATTCACAGGATCATTGAAGCCTCTCCCGAAGTTGTATCCCATAATATTGAAACCGTGGAAAGGCTCACCCGGCAGGTTCGCATTCAGGCAAAATACTGGCGCAGCATGGAAACGCTCAAATATTTGAAAGAGGGGGAGATGCGAACAAAGAGCGGCATCATGCTTGGCTTGGGCGAGAGAAAAGAAGAAGTGATCCGGACAATGAAAGATCTTTACAACAGCGGTGTGGATGTAATTACCTTAGGACAATACCTGCAGCCTTCAAAGAGACATTTGCCCGTTGTCCGTTTCGTGCATCCGGATGAATTTACCGAATTAAGAGAGATCGGATATGAAATCGGATTTGATTATGTTGAAAGTGGTCCCCTCGTACGTTCGTCCTATCACAGCGAGCGCCATGTTATTGCCGGTTTAGGCAAAAGTGCATGGCTTAAGCGAAAACAGGAACAGCCAGTCTAAATTTTTTCCTCTTGAAAAGAAAGTTGATCATTGCAGTGTTCTTGCTGAACCCATCGGTAATTCGTTGTTTTGCACAATTGAATTGGAAAAAAATGGATACTGCTTTCGGCCCGCTTCCTCCTTCCGTGCACATTTTCAAAACCACCGACTCCCTCGATGGCAAACCCTTTGTTTCCTATTATGTTTCCATACAACTTAAAGACAAGAAATTGTTGTTTACTGCACAAACCGGTAAGGACAAACGCTATACTCCCTCGGAATATTACCAGCAGGAGAACAGGCCCCTTCTTGTTGTCAATTGCGCATTTTTTTCTTATGAAACCAACCAGAACCTAAACATGATTATGAAGGACGGGAAACTGATCGCTTATAATATTGTTTCATTAAAGGGAATTGGTAAGGATTCAGTCAATTATTATTATTATCCTACCCGCAGTGCAATCGGGATCAACCGAAGAAGAAAAGCTTCTGTGGCCTGGATATTTACGGATTCCATACACAGCCGGCCCTATGCTTTTGAAAAATCACCCGTTATTGCAAAAGGGAAAACAAAGGTTCCCTCCATTTTTAACCTTGGCCAGGTTGACTGGAAATGGTGGAAGATGCAGACTGCTGTGGGCGGCGGTCCGAGCCTGATCCACGACGGCAAAATATGGATCACCAGTAAGGAGGAACAAATGTTTGTAGGCCAGGAAAAAGACCACCATCCCCGCACAGCAATGGGATTTACACATAAGGGTCGTCTGATCATACTCGTTATACAGGGCAGGTTTCCCGGAATCGCTGAGGGTGCGAGCCTGGAACAGGAGGCCGTGATATTGAAGGACCTGGGTTGCTACAGGGCGCTGAACCTGGACGGGGGAGGCAGCAGTTGCATGCTGATAAATGGTAAGGAAACCATCAAACCTTCCGACAAGGAGGGACAAAGACCAGTGGCAGCAGTATTTATGGTTAAATAATCTGGAAACAGTTTCGCAAACAATCCCCTTAGCCCTTTACCTCCCAGACCAGTGCACTTGCGCCCAGGATGGCTGCATCTGATTCTTTCAAATGGCTGACCAATATTTTCACTTTGTTTTGAAAAACCTGGATCAGGTTTGCTTCCATGTGTTCCCTGGTGGGCTTCAAAATGAGATCACCGGACTTCGTCAAACCGCCAAATAAGACGATGGCTTCGGGGCTGGAGAACATAACAAAATTTGCCAGGGCAAGGCCCAGTATCTTTCCTGTAAAATCAAAAACATCTTTTGCAAGTTTATCCCCCTGAATGGCGGCTTCGTAAACCTTTTTTGAATCCACCTGCTCCTTGGGTATTTTGCGGAGCAGACTTTCTTCTTTGCTATTTTTCAGCATCTCCTGCGCGGTTATGGCGACTCCGGTGGCCGAAGCATAACTTTCCAAAGAACCAAATTTCAGGGTCCCCTCATGCTTGCGTCCGTCAGGAATAATGATAGTGTGGCCCAACTCGCCGGCAAATCCATCATTTCCAAGAATTAACTGGCCGTTTGACACAATGCCGCTGCCAACACCCGTTCCAAGAGTAATCATGATAAAATCCTTCATTCCTTTGGCGGCGCCATACATCATTTCTCCGATCGCGGCTGCGTTGGCATCATTGGTAAGAATGGTGGGCAGGTGGAATTTGTTCTCAATTAGTTTAGCCAGGGGAATAATTCCCTTCCATGGGAGGTTGGGCGCGTATTCCACTGTTCCGCTATAAAAGTTTCCGTTGGGAGCCCCTACACCAATGCCCCTGATCCTTCCCGGTCCCCCTGATTTATCGATCAGGGCAAGCAAATTTTTATGCAATTCGTCTATGAAACTTTCGACCTGTGCATGCCCTCTGGTAGAAATTTCACTGGAAAATAAAACGTTCCCGTTTCGGTCCACGATACCGAATTTTGTTCCGGTTCCTCCGATATCAATGCCAATGGCCAGAGGTTCCAAAGAAACGGTTGCCGTTTTCGCTTTTGCCATAATAAAAATTTATATAACCCTTAGGCAATTAATGTGAACCGATTTGTTCGTCAAAGTTTAACCCCTGAGCTTTCAGAACATTTCTAAGTTTTAAAGCAAGCCACGCCAGAAAAGCAAAACAGACAGCGGCCACCAGGTAAGAATTATGCATGCCAATTTTTGGACTATCGCCTAAAGCCCCCTGGAAAGGCGGTATGACTGCCCCTCCCAGAATCATCATGATAAGAAAGGCTGAGCCTTGACTGGTATATTTTCCCAAACCTCCAACGCTTAAAGCAAATATGCAGGGCCACATAATGGAACAGCAAAGGCCACCCGCCATAAAAGCATAAACGGATAACAGGCCATTGGTAAAGACTCCTGTCAGCATGGCGATAGTCGCCAATGTTGCCAGGGTAAGCAATGTTTTTACCGGTTTTTGCTGGCCGTAAAAAAAAGCAGCGATGGCAATAAGTATGCAGATCGAATAGCCATACAGATCACTTACGTCACTGCCCTTTAGCCTGTTGGCGATCAACACCACCGCAAATGCAATAAAGGGTACGATCACCGTTGCGATCCTTCTGCCCATCTTTGATAAATTAAAAACAGCGATTGCGCCTGTCCATCGACCAATCATAAGACTTCCCCAGTACATTGAAATGTATTTGGATATCTGGCTTTCATTTAATCCATTCTCAGTCAGGTACCCTTTTGTTTTAAGCAAGGCCCCAAAATTATTATCTATCGTAACTTCCACACCCACGTAAACAAATATTCCGATCATGCCATAAATAAGTTGCGGGTATTTCATGGCCCCCCAACCATTGTTGTCGTTTATTGCTGTCTGATTGGAATAAAACAGGGTACCCAAAACGACGATGATGGTGACGATCAGCAGAGGCGCTTTCTTTATATCAGTGAAATGACCCAGGACGATAATAGCGATAATCAAGCCTGTCATAACAAGCAGTGATTTGGATGCTTTGGGAGCTTTTTCAAATCTCTCGTCGTTTTTCCCCGAAGGAAGTTTTGAAATGGCAAATATTAATGCAACCAGCGCAAATACAGCCGCTACTATCAAATAGAGACTCTTTACAGAGGATACGGAAGTGTCATCAGGATCATTATTTACCCTGCCGAATAAAAAAAGACTTACTATAAGGGGGCCTACCGTAGTGCCAAAGGAGTTTACACTTCCCCCCAGATTCAGACGATGGGAACCCGTGGCCGGATCCCCTAAAAATATAGCAAAGGGTTGCGCGCAGGTTTGTTGCAATGAAAATCCAAGGGCAATGATAAACAGGGCCACAAGTATGAATGTAAAGTTTCCAAAGGCGATCGTTTCTCCCTTTAAGGCATTTACAACGGGTTCAAGTTTGTCTTTGGTGAAATTGGCGTAGAGTTTTGCCGGAACCCCGTCAATTATTTTTGTATCCCGGGCGGGAGTAAATTTGCCGTCCAAGTTATTCACAATATCCGGATTGTTCAGGAATTTTTTTCCGGATTCATCATTTCTTATGATCAGGGAATATCTGTCAGCTTCTTCTTTTTTCAAAACCACAGTTTTATCTGAGGTTACGAATTTCTGATCAGGTTTAAAATTTTTTATCTGGTCCATATTGTCCTCAATCGGCTTGAGTGTTTCCCCGCTCACGGCCGGTATCATAAGCAGGGCACCTGCGATGGAAATACCCAGTCCTATAATTATACCCTTTTTGTAGCCGATTTTATTTAGGATGTCCTTACCCCTGGCTTCTGAAAAAATATATAGGAAAAGGGATCCTATAAAATAGGCTCCATAAAAAGCCGTTCCGATTAATTGAGATTCGAACTGGCTTAANNGTATTGGTAGGTTGTTTGGTTTGATTCATAAAGCAATCGTTGGTTTTATAATTGAGCGTTGAAAATACCAAGATTTTGCGATGAGAAAAATTTTTTACATAACTTAATGATAATAAATCAAAAACCTTCCTAAATTGAAAGAAAATTGCAGTTCGGATGAGTGGCTTTTTGTGGCAGGACCCCGCGTTTTACTTGCAGAAACTAACTTTAGGACAGGTTTGCTATTCTTCGGCAATAAGTTAATAAAAATCGATGGAAATAATACATGTATCGGCTGAATGTTATCCTGTTGCCAAAGCCGGGGGGTTGGGTGATGTGGTTGGCGCACTTCCAAAATATCAGCAAGAGTCAGGATGTATCGCCAAGGTGGTGATGCCCATGTACCGGACCAAGTTTTTGATGGAGAACCAGTGGGAAACAGTACACAAGGGCTATACCCATCTGGGGTACTGGTGGTTTAATTATACTGTTATTAAGGAAAGCACCAATAAACTCGGATTTGATCTTTATCTGGTTGATATTTACGGGCTGTTGGACAGAGAAAAAATTTATGGATATGATGATGATATCGAACGATTCACCTCCTTCCAAATCGCTGTTGTAGATTGGCTGGCTTCCTGGAACCACCGGCCTGATATTGTCCATGTTCACGATCATCATGCCGGCTTAATCCCTTTTATGATGAAGTATTGCTTCCAGTACCAGCACCTTCAAAATATTCCCACAATACTAACGATTCACAATGCTCAATACCAGGGATGGATGGGTTGGGACAAAAGTCATTTTATTCCGGCCTGGGATCCCTGGAAATGGGGCATGCTAGACTGGCAGAATAACATTAATCCACTAGCCTGCGGAATCCGGTGCGCCTGGAAAGTGACTACTGTTAGTTGGAGTTACCTGGACGAATTAAGGGTTAGCGCCAACGGACTGGAAGCTTTGTTTGAATATGAAAAGGGGAAATGCGTGGGCATTTTGAACGGTATCGATGTCAGCGTATGGAACTCGTCGACCGACAGGTATATAGAAAACCATTATTCGATTAAGAATGTGGATGCGGGGAAACTGAAGAATAAGAAATTGTTGTGTGACAGATTTGATCTTGATATCAATAAACCCTTGGTTGTTTTTATTGGAAGATTGGTGGGTGAAAAGGGTGCCGACCTCCTCCCTCAGGCCATTGGCGATTCCTTTTATTATATCGGCCGGAAAATGAATTTCCTTATTCTGGGCAGCGGCTTTCCTGAAATTGAGCAAGCCCTTGAAAATATGAAAAGCCTAAGCAACAGGGATTTTAGCGTGTATATAGGATATAATGAAAGTCTTAGCCATCTCATGTACGCAGGAGCAGATTATATCTTGATGCCTTCAAGGGTGGAACCCTGCGGCCTTAACCAGATGTATGCAATGCGGTACGGTACTGTTCCGATGGTCAGGAATACAGGAGGTTTGCGGGATACCGTCATAGATTACGGTGAAAAGGGCGGATATGGAATCCGTTTTAACAATGCCATTGTCGGAGATATTACCCAGAGCATCTGGCGGGCTGTAGAGTTGTACCAGATGGAAGAAAAAATTAGGGAAATACGCCAGCGGATGATGCAAATTGATTTCAGTTGGGAAACTAGCGTGAAACAATATTTGGATATTTATGAATCACTGAAGTAGCGGGCGGAAGAGGCCGGCCGGGACAAATTTAAATCAATATTAAAGCCTATTTTAGACTTCTGATCAAAGCTGAAAATGTTTAATCTCTTCCAAATTTGGCCTGGTGAAACTTACTAAATCAAAATAGGGAAAAAATTATTCAATAATAAAACGATAGCATATGTCAAAAAAAGTGTTAGCAGTGATCCTTGGAGGCGGCGCCGGTACCAGATTGTATCCGCTTACGGCCAGCCGCTCCAAACCTGCTGTTCCAATTGCAGGCAAATACCGCCTGGTGGACATACCTATTTCCAATTGTCTGAACTCCGGGATAAATAGGATGTTTGTACTGACACAATTTAATTCGGCTTCGCTGAACAGGCACATAAAAAACACTTATCATTTCAGTGCTTTCAGTTCTGCCTTTGTTGATATTCTGGCCGCCGAACAAACGCCGGATAACCCCACCTGGTACCAGGGTACTGCTGACGCAGTAAGACAATGCCTGAGGCATCTGGGTCCTTTTGACAGTGAGTATGTCCTGATCCTTTCCGGGGATCAGTTATATCAAATGGACTTTATGGAAATGTTGAACAGCCACATTGAAAAGAAGGCTGATATTTCTATTGCAACGATTCCTGTAGCGGACCGCGAAGCCCCTGAATTCGGAATAATGAAAAATGATAAGCAGGGTTACATAACCTCCTTTATTGAAAAGCCTAAAAAAGATATACTTGCGGACTGGACGAGTGATACGGGGGTGGAAATGCAGCGCCTTGGCAGAAAATACCTGGCCTCCATGGGGATTTATATTTTCAACCGGCAGTTGTTATCTGATCTCCTGCAGAATGAATATGTGGAAGCCACTGATTTTGGAAAAGAAATCATCCCCCAGTCTATTAACAAATATAAAGTGATCAGTTATCAATATGACGGATACTGGACGGATATCGGAAATATCTATTCCTTTTTTGAAGCCAACCTGGGTGNNGTTTGATAACAACAACGCAATTTACACGCGTGCCCGGATGTTGCCCCCTGCAAAGATCAGCGGAACAACACTCGAAAAAACAATCATTGCAGAAGGTTGCATTATCAATGCCTCAAGGGTTGAAAACAGCGTGATCGGTATCCGGACCCGGATCGGTAGCGGCACTACTATTGTCAGCAGCTACCTGATGGGAATAGATTTTTATGAGACCATTGAGGAAATTGCCCATGCCCAATCACACGGGCTGCCGCCGGTCGGTATTGGAAACCGCTGCTATATCCGCAACGCCATTGTCGATAAGAATTGCCGTATCGGGGACGATGTCAGGATCAACGGAGGAAACCATCTGGAAAATACAGATCATTCCCTGTATACTGTGAAAGAAGGAATTGTTGTCGTCAAAAAAGGAGCAGTACTGCCTAATGGATTTGTAATTTGATTTTTTTTATTTTGTTTCCCAGGGACTCTATACCTGTTTGTCTTGAGCCGGTAAACTTTCAACCTTCACCAAACCTTTGCGATGTCTACGGGAATTTCTATTGGTATTGCCGAAAAAACTGAAAGGACGCCGAGGCTTTCCTTCTGGGGCCTCTGGAATATGAGTTTTGGTTTTCTGGGTATCCAGTTTGGGTTTGCATTACAAAATGCCAACGTTAGCCGCATCTTCCAGACCCTGGGTGCAAAAATAGACGATATCCCCATTTTATGGATTGCGGCGCCTATTACCGGCTTACTCGTTCAACCAATTATCGGTTACTTAAGTGATCGTACCTGGCATCCAAAATGGGGGAGAAGACGACCCTTCTTTTTTGTGGGAGCCCTGCTGGCTTCCCTGGCACTCTTTCTCATGCCCAACTCTTCCGCATTGTGGATGGCCGCGGGATTACTCTGGATCATGGACGCTTCGATCAACATCAGTATGGAACCTTTCCGGGCTTTCGTCGGAGATAAGCTACCCTCCAGCCAAAGAACGAGCGGTTTTGCCATGCAGACTTTCTTTATTGGCATGGGCGCAGTTGTCGCTTCCCTGCTGCCTTATTTTTTCACCAATACCCTGCATATAAAAAATACCGCTCCTGCCGGAATAATCCCCGATTCAGTTAAATATTCATTCTATATAGGTGCCGTTGTTTTTTTGGGGGCTGTTTTGTGGACCGTATTGACAACAAATGAATTTCCGCCGGAAGACATCAAAAAATGGGAAGAAGAGAAATTGCGTAAGAGCGGAATATTTCATGGGATCATAGAAATCACCGAAGGTATTTTTAAAATGCCCAAAACCATGCTTCAACTGGCCGTGGTACAGTTTTTTACCTGGCTCGCCTTTTTTTCTATGTGGATTTATACCACTGCCGGTGTTGCACAGGGTGTTTACCATACGACCAACACTACCTCCAGGGATTTTCAGGATGCTGGTGACTGGGTGGGAATCATGTTTATGGTTTACAACGGTATCTCTGCCATTGTCGCTTTCTTTTTACCGGTCGTTGCAGCAAGGATAGGGAGGAAATATACCCATATGCTCTGTCTCATACTTGGAGGCGCGGGGCTCATATCCATGTTCTTTATCCAGGACAAGAATATCCTGCTCTTTCCAATGATCGGGATTGGTCTGGCCTGGGCTTCGACTCTGACGATGCCTTATGCAATATTGGCCGGCGCATTACCGCCAAATAAAATGGGCTTTTACATGGGTGTGTTTAACTTTTTTATTGTCATTCCTCAGATTTTGGCCGCAGCCATTCTTGGTTTTTTTATCAGGAAGCTGTTTCACAATGAAAGTATGTATGCCTTAGTCATAGGCGGGGTATCCATGGTAATTGCCGGATTTTTGAACGTGATTATAAATGATAAAGATGATAAAAAGATTCTTGGTCACAAATAAAAGGTCAACCCATATTTTAATTTTATTAATTGCCTTTATTTTCCTGGCTGCGCCTTCATTTGCGCAGAAGGAGGTAAGCTTATTTCCAAAAAACTGGTGGGTAGGGATGAAATGGAATAAGCTGCAAATCATGTTGCACGGGGATTCAATTGGAAATGCAACTGCTTTTACGGTCGATTATCCAGGCGTGGTTTTGAAAAAAGTTAACAAGGCTGAAAATAGAAATTATGTTTTCTTGGACCTGATAATCTCAGCCAGCGCCAAACCGGGTATCGTGCGGATTGTTCCTCATGGACTCACAAGAGTCAAATCCCTTGACCTGGAACTAAGGCCACGCAGGAAGGGCAACGGGGTCACCTACGCGCAGGGAGTTACGGCTGCGGATTTAATTTACCTGATCATGCCCGACCGGTTTAGCAATGGCGACCCTTCAAACGATAAATTTGCAGATTTGAGGGACAGCAACTGTGATAGAAGCAATCCGTTTTTCAGACACGGCGGGGATTTCCAGGGAATCATCAATCACCTGGGTTACTTTAGTGAACTAGGCGTAACTGCTTTATGGCTCACGCCGGTAATTGAAAATAACCAGCCGCCTACCACGGAAAGCGGGACTACCCGCACCTCCTATCACGGGTATCATTTCACCAATCAGTACCAGATTGATAAAAGGTTTGGTGGCAACGAAGGATATAAAAAAATGATAGACGGGGCTCATGCACGCGGGCTAAAGATTATACAGGATGCGGTGTACAATCATATCGGCAACAAACATTTTCTTTTTCTGGATCCGCCTTCAAAGGACTGGTTTAATCAATGGCCTGCTTATACAAATACGAGTTATAAGGATCAGCCGCTGGTTGACCGGTACGCAGCTAAAAGAGATTTCGATATCACTTTAAAGGGATGGTTTACTCCATTTTTACCTGATTTAAACCAGTCTAATCCGTTCGTTGCCAATTTTTTAATACAGCATGCACTTTGGTCGGTAGAGGAATTTGGCATCGATGGTTGGCGGGTCGACACGTATTTTTATAGTGAAAAGGATTTCCTGAATGCAATTAATCAGGCCCTGTACAGGGAGTATCCTGCCATTTCCATTTTTGGTGAGACGACCATGCAGTCAGTGACAGAGCAGGCTTACTACATGGAAAATAATCTGAATCTATCCTGGAAGAGCAATTTGCAGGGAGTTACCGATTATGAATGGTCCAATTCTGCTTTATCTGCCCTGAACGAAAATTTCGGATGGGCAGGAGGTGTAAATAAATTATACAATACGCTTGTCCAGGATATTCTGTACAAGGATCCCATGCGCAATGAAATATTTTTTGATAACCATGACCAGAACCGCTTTTATTCCATGGTGGGAGAAGATTTCGACAAATACAAAATGGGGATTGCCTTATTGTTTACCCAGCGGGGCATCCCACAATTGTATTATGGAACTGAGATATTAATGAAAAATTTTAAAGACCCTTCTGATGCGGAGGTTCGCAAAGATTTTCCCGGCGGCTGGAAAGAGGATTCGGTGAACAAATTTATTGCCAGCGGGCGCAGTTCCCTTGAAAATGAAGCTTTCGATTATATAAAGGTCCTGGCGCAATTCCGAAAGGCATCCACTGCCCTGCAATCCGGCAGACTCATGCAGTATGTTCCCGAGGACGGGCTATATGTTTATTTCCGTTATAATGACAAGCAGACCGTGATGTGCCTGATGAATACCAGTCAATCCGAAAAAG
>PLCH01000397.1 GCA_003135585.1 Chitinophagaceae bacterium | reverse complement strand
GCTTCAGAAAGGCCGAAATGTTTTACCTTGCCATCCCTGATCAATTCTTTTACTGCGCCTGCTACATCTTCAATTGGAATCTCGGGATCAACACGATGCTGGTAGAAAAGGTCGATAACTTCAACATTTAGTCTCTTAAGCGAACCTTCAGCAACCTTTTTGATGTGCTCAGGTCGACTATTAAGGCCGGCTTGTTTTCCATCCTGAATTTTGAAACCAAATTTTGTGGCTATAACCACTTCATCACGGAAAGGAGCTAATGCTTCACCAACCAGTTCTTCATTGGTGAATGGACCATAGACCTCTGCGGTATCAAAAAATGTAACACCTAGTTCCACGGCTCTGTGTATCAGTGCAATCATCTCGCGCTTGTCTGCGGCCGGCCCGTAACCAAAGCTCATACCCATGCAGCCGAGGCCGATAGCGGAGACTTCAAGATTACTGTTTCCAAGTTTTCGTTTCTGCATTTTTGCACCCATAAACATAAATTTAGAATTACGTCATCAAGCTATATAGGCAACTATTGCGAGAAAAATTAATACGAAACTGGGCCACCCAAAGGAATACCTGGTATGCAGCTTGCGACATAATATTTACTTTTTTTCCAACAAATGAAAGAACTGATCCAATTGTGGGAGAATGACAATGCGTGTCCGCCTGTTTTCTGAACGACCCTCGTTGGTATCGTTAGACGCGACAGAAATATATTCGCTTCGTCCCGCAGCGGTAATATGTTCAGGAGGCAAGCCGTATTTGTTTTGCAATATCCTGACGACCGAAGTCGCACGTTTTACACTTAAGTCCCAATTGTCCAGCAAAATCCCCCTGCTAAAAGGGATATTGTCCGTATGACCTTCGACCATGAATTCTATATCAGGCTGGTTTTTTAAAACCATTGCAACTTTTCCCAAAATTTCTTTTGCTTTTTCTGTTACCTCATAGCTTCCACTCTTAAATAGCAGCTTATCGGAGATGTCAATGTATATAACTCCTTTATCTACTTTAATATTGATGTCTTTATCATCCATGTTGCCTATTGCGCCTTTCAAATTCATTACCAGAACCATGTTAAGAGAATCCTTTCTTGACAGGGCCACCTGAAGATTCTGGATATAAGCATCCTTGGCGCCAATATTGTCAAGGGATTTTTTTATGCTCTCAGCCTGTGAACTCGAAATAACAGACATATCCTGCAATTGCCTCAATGCTTGTGTATTGTTTTCCTTCAAAAGAGCCATTTGTTTGTTCATGTTTTCTAACTGATCCGTTAAAGACGCATTTTGTTTTGCAAGGCCTGTACTTGAATCATTGCAAATTTTAAGGGAATTTTGCAGGTTGGCATATGCTGCGCTTAAAGAATCATACCGGATTTGAGCGTTTTTTTGCATCGTTTTAAATTTTTTGCTGCTAACGCATGAAAAAAGAAGTGCGCAAAAAAGGCCCAAAAATAAACTTTGAATGAGTCTCATATTTAGTGGTTTTAAATTTGAACAAATCTATTTCTATATGCCCCTTGTCCCGATAGGCTGATTTTTTCTACCGGATTTACAAGCAGCACTATAAAGGTATTATGTTAAAATGCCTGGTACAGGTGTGGTGCGGTCACTATTAATAAGGGCCGCCCTAATTTTAATGAGCCATTTCCGAAGGTTGCTCATTTTTTAAAAATTAAAACTCTGTATTTCGCCCAGTGCAAAATTGCAAAATTCCTCTGACTTTGAAAATCAATTATTTTATACCGGATGGATCTCGGCAAATTTCCGGGTAAGTTATGGTTCGCTCATTAGACTTTCACCCGGATTATTTTTCTTAACCTCCGACTGTGATGATTTCAAGGAGCCATCAATAGACGAACACCGATGGAAAAAATTATTGAGCTCATGAAGGCAACCTGCATTTAGTCCAGCTAGTTGACTATATTTTGATTTTCTTCCATCCGCCTCTTCTGAAAAGTAGGATGCTGACTAGGGTGACCAATGTTTCCGTTATGACTATTGCCAGAAATACTCCTTTTGGACCCAGATTCCAGTAAATCGCCATTAGGTAGGCGATGGGTATCTGGAATGTCCAGAAACAAAAGAAATTAACAATGGTGGGGGTTCGTGTATCTCCGGCCCCGTTGAATGCATTAGTCATTACCATCCCGATCCCGAAAAAGACATAGCCCAAACTGACTATGCGCAAAGCCAGTGTTGCTACGTCTTCAACTCCGGCATCCTTAATCATAAACCTGACAATTGGCTCTGAAGCAAAAAAAAGTAGTACGGAAACGAAAGCCATAAAAATTGTATTGTAACCTGCGGTTACCCAAACGGATCGTTCTGCACGATCGGGTTGTTTTGCGCCCAGATTCTGACCTACAAGGGTGGAAGCTGCATTGCTCATACCCCAGGCCGGTAACAGGAAAAACAACATGATGCGGATTGCGATCTGGTAGCCAGCGATCGGTCCACTACCAAAAGAGGCAACTATACGTGCCATAAAGATCCAACTGGCGGATCCGATCAGGAACTGTAAAGTGCCAGACCACGCAATATTAGAAATGTTCCTGATGATGTTCCAATCGGGAATAAAATAACTCCGGATTAAACGAATTATCCCGCTTCCCTTAAATAAATGAAATAGCTGGTAACAAACTCCGGTTCCCCTGCCAATTGTTGTGGCAATGGCGGCTCCCTTCAGTCCGTAAAAATGAATCAAGATGGGGCAAAGGATGATATTGCATCCATTTGCAATCCAAAGAGACCACATGGCAATGGAGGCATTTCCAGCCCCACGGAAGATCCCGTTGATAAGGTAAAGCAACATGATAACAATACAGCCCCCAAACATGATCCGGGTATAAGAGGACCCGGTTATGATCACTTCCTGGGGGGCTCCCATCAAACCTAAAATGTGCGGTGCGAAAATAAGTCCGCAAATGGTGATGATAACAGTCAAACCTATAGTGATCAGGATCCCCTGTGCACCGGCCCTTGCCGCCTCCCCGGGTTCCTTTTCACCAATACGCCGTGCGACCAAGGCTGTGGAGGCCATGCTTAGGCCAATGGCTGCAGAGTATACTAATGTCAAAACTGATTCTGTTAACCCAACCGTTGCTACGGCATCCTTACCTATACGTCCAACAAAAAAAATATCCACTACGGCGAAAACAGATTCCATGCACATTTCAAGGATCATGGGAATCGCTAAAAGAAAGATGGCATTGCGGATGCTACCCGTTGTATAATCCAGGGTCGCGCCCGAAAGAGATCTTTTGATCAAAGAAAATACAGATTTTATATCCAGACTGGCTTTTTGATAAGTAGACATTACATNNAGGTTAAATTTTTTAGGAAACAAAATGATAGGGGAACATGAAGGATTCACCCACCAGGGTTGAATCATAAAATCTTGCCGGGAGACAAGAATAAAGCCTACAATTTCATATTCATGTTATTAATAGCCGCAAAGATTAAGAAAATTCCCAAGAATAAAAAAAATATTGGAAAAGGAATGATTCAGCCCGCGCGTGCTTGATAAAAATTTCGCCAGGGGTCACGGAAATTTATCCCTTTTGAATTAAGAAACATTTGGAATTGCGCACAATACAACAAAAAGGGAACTGGGGAGAAATCAAATTGACTCAGCTTCCTG
>PLCH01000503.1:1294-6157 GCA_003135585.1 Chitinophagaceae bacterium | reverse complement strand
ACTCACTCAACTGCATGTATCCCGTATACCAATTGCCGCTATTCATGGGGGATTTAACCGCAGGATCCAATACCATATCTAATGTGGTCCTATCTACCAATGATATGTATCCCGATCTTTCTCAGGTGGTAGGCAAAGTAATCAAAAGTTCAGGCGGGATCACGTTTGGGAATTATGGAGACTATACGAAAATCCTGTCAATTAACGGTTCTAGGATGACATTTTTGGGGAAGGTTTATAAGGATTACGCTGGTTGCATTTTCAAAAATTACACACATAAAAATTTCGTGCAAAAGACTGTGAATAGCGGGGAGCCGCTTCCCACTGAAATCTATGATAAGGATGATCTGATCATCCTGCTGGACAAAACCTACAGGGTAAAAAAAGCCGGATTTTACAATGGGGGATCAGAAAAGGATGCAAAATTGACAGCACCATAAAGTTCCTATTGCGGCACCTTATGTAAGAAAGGGAATCTGCATCGATTTTATTATTTATTTTGAATAATATACCCTACCGGAACTTTTTACTCTCCTTTAATTGACCAGAGGCTTTCTTTTTTTTAGGAACAGCTTTGCTGCCTTGAGTTCGGGTCTGTTTGAACTACCTGAATTTGCAATGCCTACCAGCTGTTGAAAATAGAAGTTCGTTTTATCAGGTTTGTTGATTCTTTCAGCAGCAAGACCCGCACCATAGAGGCCGTTGAAACGATTGGGATGCTTTTTCAAATCTGACTCATAGGCTTCCAGTGATTTGCCGGGTTCGTTCATTTGCAGCAACATATCTCCTAATAATTCCATTGCGGGTAATACTTCGCCGGGAGTAACAGGATGTTTCTCGGTTTTGTCTTCCCTGTCTGCAGCGGCATTCATGAGTCTCAACGCATCCTTATTTTTTCCCTGTTCATAAAGTATCCATGCTTTGCCTGTTTCGATCTGAATTTGAACCTGGTTGGCCTTATAAATATCTTTCTGTTGGGTCAGGGTATCCTGAATCGTGATTAAATTTCCTAANNGAGCCAAGGAGCCGGGTAAAGTGGGTAATAGCTATTTGCCATGGAAATTTTTCCCATGGAAAATTTGCAGGATAGACATTCAGGCCTGCAGCTTCTTTCCACATTTTGTTTTCAAGAAAATAACGTGCAGGGATAGCAGCAAAGGCATATGCCACCTTAAAGTCCACTGGGTAAGCTGACTGAATTGTTTTAAGATAATCACATTGTTCTTTTGCAAAATTATTTTCCGCTTTTTGCAGGTAAGCATAAACAAGATAGTCCATATCATGGAGTTCCTCGCCCCAATGTGCTTTAATTCCTGCGTTTTCTGCGTAGCATCTTGCCGAGGAAGCGGAAGCAAGATTTGAAATAATGGATTCATCCCAAAGCCCCATCCTGGTAAAAATATGGGAAGGCATGTGCTGGGCATGTGCCGAAGAGGGGGCAATAGAAGCATATCTTCTTGCTGCAGGCAAAGCCAAGGCTGCAAGCTCAGGATAGTCGTAAGTATGAATAATATAATGGACAATCCCCGGATGATTGGGTTGTCCGGGGTATAAGGCTGTTAAGATAGTACCGGCTTTTTTTTGATTACTGTAGGATTTATCGCCGGGATCAGCTGCTGCGTCAAGCGCTAAAGCATAAAAAATGCCAGCCTCTTTATCGTTTGGATATTTGGTATAAACGTTTTCCATTGCCTTTTCAAAGTAAAGGCTGCGCGTGTGATGGTCGACCCTGTCCCAATTTTTGTAGAATAATGAAATTGCATCTATATAATCAGATTCCCTTTTGGATTTTGGCGAAAGGGACTTTGCAATAGCGATTGCTTTAGCCCCTTTTTCGAGTTCGGGCTGGGTCGGTGGAGACCAGAGCGGATGGTAATTAGACATAGCTACCCCCCAGTAGGCCATTGCACAACCTGGATCCTGGGCGATGGTTTTTGCAAAAGCCTTTTCCGCTTCATCATATTCAAATGAATGAAGCAAGGCCAGGGCGAAGTTAAAATATTTTTTTCCCTGATCTGAACAGGATGTTTCAAATTCAACCGAACCATATTGCTTGCCAGGAGGACCGCACAATACAACCTCTCCTCCTTTAAGGCTGATTGCATTAATTGACTCGTTTGTCGGAATTTTATTTTTTTCCTTGCAAGCAGGGAATATTAATAAAAAAAATAAACTGAATAATAACAGGGATATCTCATGTAATGACTTTTTCATAAAAGGCAGACAATTATGTTCCAACCCAAGGAAAACAAAAAAACTGATCCGCGAAGCTACCTCATTCTTATCCACCTTGTATTGTCCAATACGGAAGATCTGTCGGTACAATCATCGGCAAAAAGCATGAAGGTCAGCTCATCAGCTTTCAAAATATATTTGTATTTGCCTAAAGTGTTGACATCGCAAGCACTCTGGCCCTCGATCTTTTTTATGGTTAGCAAAGTATCGTTCGCGGTATAAACCATGGTTTCGAGATTGGCGCTGTCCTGAGACCTGTATACACTCAGGGTGTCTGTCCTAAAATCAAAAACCACCTCAACGTCGGTTTCCAACTTGAGTGTCCCTTTAAATTTTTTATTGCTGAATTGAGCACTTACTGCTNNAAAATAGGCAAGGAAAATAAAGATGATTTTTTTCATGGTTGTTTGGTTTATTGATTCTGAATTTTGAATTTTAAATCTACGAATTATAATCACATACGATTGTATCAAAATTGTTTTAAATAACTTATTTTGGCAATAATATGATCTTCCGATTGAAAGTTTTGCTGCAGGCTATTAAAACCAGCATGATTGTACACTACATAAACATAGGATAAAGGTTGATACTCCCAGGAAAAACGGATATTATAATTCTGCGATTGGTTTTCTGAGTTTTTCTGGTAAAATCCAATTAATTGCAGGCGGGGATTTAAAGCAAAGCGTCCCTGAATGCTGTATAGATCAATAGTGGTGTTTGTTTTTGCTTCACCCACTCCCATAAAATGATTTCGGTTGAAACGACCTGTTAGGGAAAAATGCGGGACGGGTGCAAATTCCAGATACCAGTCTCCCGAATTCAGTTTACCGTTGAAATAGGGTCCCCATGTATAAATTCCCTGCAGATTGAAGATTTTTGACGGATCAGAGCTTAGCCAGATCTGTTGGCGGTTATAAGAATAATCTCCGGGCTGGATAGTGACACCCAAAGGTTGAAAAGGAGCTATAAGCCGCTGGTAGGACGGAATGATCCCATATCCAAAATAGGCGCCGCTTTGAAAATTGAGCCAAACAGGGTAAAATGTCCAGGTCCTTTCGACCAGGGTCCCGGTCGATGACTGGTGATAAAATTCCGGGCTTAAGCTGGGTTCCCAGGCGCGAAGTATTTTTCTAAATGGCAGTTTTTCTCCCCTGTAATACCAAAAAATCCCCGGGGTGGTGGCTACAACATCCGTCCTGGAAATAAAACCCATTTCAGGGTTGAAATTTTTTGTTACTACCGATTCAGTCCACCACATTTTCCAATGGTTATTGGAATAAAAGTACTGTGCGAAACCCGCAAAGCCCTGCTGGCCTGTCCTGGAAGAAGTGGAATGGATGAGCATCGTGCTTAGGGAATGAGACTCGCCCAAACGAAAAAACCCATCAAGAGCGCTTACTAAATTGGTACCATCGGGCCGGTTTTTTACCGTCACGAGTGCCCCCAGGCGGTTTCGTTTGCCAAAATTCTCAGAATATCTTCCTACAAAAAAATTAGTTCCGGGAACACTATCTGTCTGCCGCTGCCGCATCAAAATGGCTCCATAGTTTCTTTTCGAAGACCGGTATACAAATCTTCCGCCTGCATCAATGGGTATCGGGTTGCCAGTGCTGTCAAGTCCAATGGCCCTGCTAAAAAATGGTTGTATGCGCATGGAACCGCCAGAGGCATCAGGGTTTTGGCTGAGCCCCGCAGCAAACAAGGAAGCATTTTCCAGGAAAAATTGCCTTTTTTCAGGGAAAAACACTGAAAACCTCGACACATTATTTACCTGCTGGTCCGCATCTGCCNNTGCCTGTGCAAAATCGGTATTTACCGTCAGGTCCAATACCGCATTCGGGTTCACTGCCCATTTCAGCTCCCCGCCTGCCTTGACATGGGTTGCTTCAGGTTTTGTGGCAGGATCAAAATTTTTGTAATGATCGTAGGACGTCAAAAAATATGGCTGGATACGAATATTCGGTTTGGGCGGTGGAGGCTGAAGATTTTTCAGGATACCGGCATAGTCCATGCGAAGGGAAGAATAAGAGCGGGGAAAATTCGAAAAAGCCGTGATTTCGTTGGTCAATCGCCTGTTCCTGTAAATATTAAAGCCCCAGTTTTGAATGCTGTCGGAAGTCCTGGGGTAGCGCAGGGTTTGCCNNCCCGCCACAATCCATCCCAGTCGATATCGTAGTACAGGTCATCAAAAGACAATAAATCCCGCTGTACTCCATAGGCATTGGTGGCGACGGACATTGCATTTCTCTTGTCATTAAATCCGTCGAAGGATAAGGCGACCATATCATGCTGGGTATAATTGAAATCCCGCTTGAAATCGGTTGCCCGGATGGCTTTTTTGCCTAAAGAATCATGGGAGAAAATACCAAAATACAGGTACTCCCTGTTGAACAGCACTTTTACTTCTGTTTCCTGGCCGGGTTCTTTGCCCTGGTAGGGTTCGATTTGAATAAAGCGGGGAGAAGGTTTTGCCTTTTTCCATTCAGGTTCATTCAATACACCGTCAATACGCAAGGTTGAATAAATTTGAACGGCTTCGATTTCTTTTTTTACAGAATCAGGCTTGAAAATTTCAAGGTCCTGGGAAAAAATTTCTGAGCAGCCGGCATTGAGAACCAGCAAAATGGA
>PLCH01000503.1:0-1274 GCA_003135585.1 Chitinophagaceae bacterium | reverse complement strand
GTAAGAAGGAGCCGCGTTTTCAAATAATTTTTTTCGGTGACTCATAGCAGTAAGGGGTAACCGTTGAAATATCTGCCCGGATTTTCATTGCCAGGCGAATAAATTTAATAGGGGATGACACTATTAAAATAAAAGCAGTCATGGAATTAGCGAAAATAAAATTTGCCTTTGGTATAACGGTTGTTCTTTGTACTTTTCATTATGGAAAACAATTCCTTTTTGTTGTACGGTGCCAATGGTTATACCGGCGAATTGATTGCACGCTTTGCCAGACAATATAATTTGCGACCCATTCTCGCCGGCAGAAGGGAGGAAGCATTGGCACCCCTGGCAGCCAAACTTGGATTTCCTTTCAAAGTAATTGATTTGAACGATGCCCCTTCTCTTCAGGCTGCTGTAAAGGAAGTGAAATTGGTGCTGCATGCAGCCGGTCCTTTTGAATATACGGCCAGGCAAATGATAGAAGCCTGTTTGCAGACAGGGACCCACTATATAGACATAAATGGTGATATTGCGGTCTTTGAAATGTTGAAGCATTACGATTCCAAAGCGAAGGAGGCAGGAATCATGATAATGCCCGGTGTCGGTTTTGATGTGGTGCCCACCGATTGTATTGCCTTGTTGTTAAAAAAATTATTGCCTGCTGCCACAGGATTAAAATTGGCTTTCGCATCGCAGGGAGGAGGCTTGTCCCATGGCACTGCTGCTACGATGGCAAGTAAGTTAGGAGAGGGAGGTGCCATAAGAAAAAATGGAAAGATCATTCGGCAACCCATCGGACAAAAGGGATTTTGGGTGGATTTCGGAGTCAAGAAGCTATTTGTAATGAGTATTCCCTGGGGCGATATATCCACTGCTTATTTTTCAACCGGTATTCCAGACATTGAAACCTATACAGCCATTTCACACACGATATTCCGTCTGCTAAAATTGCAGGGATTATTCAATTGGCTTTTGCGAAAGCCCTTCCTGCGCAATTTCATAAAAAAGAAAATTGACCAACGTCCGGCAGGCCCAAATGATGAGCAGCGAAACAAGGCCATTAGTCTGGTTTGGGGACAGGTTGCAGATGCAAAAGGAAAAATTGCCACAGCCAGAATGACCGGCCCCGAAGGGTACACTTTAACTACCCACAGTAGTTTGCTCATTACCAAGAAAATATTGGAAGGAAATTTTTTACCGGGTTATCAAACACCCGCAATTGTATATGGGGAAAACCTGGTGTTGGAAATACCTGCTGTGAGTCGGGAAATTTTATAAAACGGAGCGTAAAA
>PLCH01000510.1:2072-4341 GCA_003135585.1 Chitinophagaceae bacterium | reverse complement strand
CATCCTTATGATTACCTGAATACATATGTCAAAGACCTTGGGAATATCATTGAAATGGATACCATTCGCAATGCAAAGATTAGAATGGGTGTTGATCCACTGGGTGGCGCAGGAGTTCATTATTGGGAACCCATAGCCGAAAAGTATCACCTCGATTTAACTGTGGTGAACAAAATTGTTGACCCCACTTTCAGTTTCATGACGGTTGACTGGGATAGACANNAGCGGCTGATAGCGATGAAAGATAATTTTGACATTTCGTTTGCCTGCGATACGGATCATGACCGGCATGGTATTGTAACAAAAAGTGCAGGATTGTTAAGTCCAAATCAATATTTATCAGTTGCTATTTTTTACCTGCTTCAAAATCGCCCACAATGGGCAAAAACATCAGCAGTCGGTAAGACGGTTGTTACTACGCAACTCATTGACCGCATAGCAGCAAAACTAAACAGGAAACTATATGATGTTCCTGTTGGATTCAAATGGTTCGTTGATGGCTTGCTTGATAGCTCACTTTGTTTTGGCGGCGAGGAAAGTGCAGGCGCTTCTTTTTCGAAATTGGATGGTAGTGTTTGGACAACAGATAAAGATGGATTTATCCCGGCATTATTATCTGCTGAGATTACCGCTAAAACGGGAAACGATCCTGGTAAAATATATACCAACCTCACCAAAGAATATGGTGAACCTTTTTATGACCGCATTGAAGCAAAAGCCACTCCTGAACAAAAAGAAAAATTAAAAAACCTATCTTCCTCTGAAATAAAACACAAGGAACTGGCAGGTGAAAATATTGACAGCATACTTATAAAGGCGCCGGGAAATAATGCTGCAATAGGTGGGGTGAAAGTTGTGACCAAGAATGGATGGTTTGCAGCACGCCCTTCAGGAACAGAAGACATTTATAAAATCTATGCTGAAAGTTTTTTGAATAAAGAACATTTGAAAAAAATAATTGATGAAGCGCAAACTATTGTTAATGCTGCATTATAGACGAATTAAACGAACTTAATGAAATTACAATTAATACCTACAGCGTATGAACTCATATCTAATATGAGGGCATTCTTTCAATCAAGTGACAAGACCAGTTATTCAAATGAAGAACCGCTCAGGGAGGAATTATTCAGTTCCGAACAGATGGAGCGTTTCGGAAAAGCACTGGCCGCAAGACATAAGTTGAGTTCAAAACCTGCTAAAGATCATTTACTTAAACGACTTGCAGACAATGAAACCACTTTGCAGGAAGTGCGCAAGCTCCTCACGGATTCTATCAAACGGAAATACCAGGTTACACCCGCCGGCGAATGGCTGATAGATAATTTTTACCTTGTAGAAGAACATATTCGCATCGCAAAAACACATTTTCCCAAAAATTACAGTGAAGACCTTCCTCAATTATCAGATGGAAATGCGTCAGGTCTTACCCGTAGTTATGATATTGTTCTCCAGATCATTTCTCATAGTGACGGGCGAATAGATATGGAAAGCCTGGGTAAGTTTGTGAAGGCGTATCAAACCGTTACTCCTTTGAAATTAGGAGAATTATGGTCCATCCCGATTATGCTGCGTCTGGCATTGATAGAAAACATCCGTCGGGTTTCCGCTCTAATCGCTATTGATACAGTTGACAGAAATCTTGCTGATTACTGGGCGGAAAAAATGATTGCTACTACGGAGAAAGCCCCAAAAAATCTTATCCTGGTGATAGCAGATATGGCAAGGTCCAATTCGCCGATTGTAAGCGCATTTGTGTCTGAATTAATCCGCCAATTGCGGGGTAAAGGTCCTGACCTTGCATTAGTGATAAACTGGATAGAACAGCAATTATCAGGAAGCGGGCTAACGAGTACTGAACTGGTAAACGCTGAGAACCAGAAGCAGGCTGCAGACCAGGTCTCCATGAGTAACAGTATTGGCAGCCTTCGTTTGCTCGGCGCAATGGATTGGCGTGAATTTGTTGAAACGCACAGCATTGTTGAACAAACATTACTTAAAGACAATGGAGGAATATATGGTTTAATGGATTTTGCTACGCGTGACCGGTACCGGCATGTGGTAGAATTGATTGCAAAAAAAAGTACATCCAGTGAGCAGGAAGTTGCTGAGATGGCTATACAATTAATGCATGAAAATGCAACGGGAAAAAGTGATGATCATCGCTCTGCACATGTTGGCTACTACCTGGTAGGTTATGGAGTAAGCCAAACAAAAAAAATGGCAAAGATGCGTGAATCAGGCGCTCTAAGGATGCAGCACACTATCA
>PLCH01000510.1:1824-2058 GCA_003135585.1 Chitinophagaceae bacterium | reverse complement strand
CTGTCAATTTTTTTGCTACACTTTTGGTAAAGCCCAATTTGCTGCCTAGAATGGATTACTCGCACGAGATTCCTGATAATGCAGCTTCGATGGTTGTAATTCCTGCAATGCTTACAACAGTCGAAGAAATAGATGACTTAGTGGAATCGTTGGAAGTTCGTTTCCTTGCAAACAGGAATGATAATTTATATTTTGGTTTGTTAACTGATTTTACTGATGCCCGGGAAGAAACAC
>PLCH01000510.1:0-1800 GCA_003135585.1 Chitinophagaceae bacterium | reverse complement strand
CCGCGAAAATGGAATGCAGGTGAGAAAATGTGGATGGGTTATGAAAGAAAGCGTGGTAAGCTTTCCGATTTAAATGCCTTGTTAAGAGGTAATGCAAAAGAGCATTTCTCACTTATTATAGGTGACCAAACTATTTTTCCTAAAATAAAATATGTAATTACATTAGATGCGGATACACAATTACCCCTTGGGACCGCCTGGAAATTAATTGGCACGATGGCTCATCCATTGAACCGGGCATGGTACGATGAACGAAAGAAACGCGTAACAAAAGGTTATGGCATTCTGCAACCAAGGATTACCGTTAGTTTACCGGACATAACTGGTTCTCTATATGCCAGGATGCATGGGAATGAGCCCGGCGTTGATCCCTACACCCGTGCATCATCTGATGTTTACCAGGATTTATTTGGAGAGGGTTCTTATATTGNNAAAAGTACTTGATGGGAGATTCCTCGAGAACCAAATCTTAAGTCATGATTTGCTGGAAGGTTGTTATATAAGGTCCGGATTGCTCAGCGATGTACAATTGTTTGAAAAATATCCAACAACTTACAGTGCAGATATGAAAATGCGGATACGCTGGATTCGCGGCGACTGGCAGATTTTTTCATGGATTTTACCGTTAGTGAAGGGTCCCGGCAAACGCTTGAATAAGAATCCCATTTCAGCATTATCAAAATGGAAAATATTTGACAATATACGGCGAAGCCTTGTGCCACTGGCCCTTACAGCTTTACTTTTATTGGGATGGATTGTATTGCCATATTCTTTATTCTGGACCATCGTCGTTTCAGGAATTATTGTGTTCCCGATTATTATTACTTCACTTTGGGATACCCTCAGGAAACCCAAAGATGTTGGTTTAAGCTACCACATCAAAAATTCCCTCGGCAACCTTCGCGATATCACTGTAAAAACTTTATTTACATTGATATGTCTTCCTTATGAAGCCTGGTCGAATGGCAAAGCAATAATGCGCACCTTATGGCGCATGGTAGTTAGCAGGAAAAAATTATTGGAATGGAATCCTTCCTCACATAATGTAAAAACAAATACAAAAAGTTTACGATCATCTTATGTTGCCATGTGGATTGAACCGTTTTTAACGATCACCATTTTTGCTTTTTTAGCAACTTACTTCCCCGCAAAATTATTAATAGCAGGTCCTGTTCTCGTGTTATGGTTTGTTGCCCCCTTTGTTACCTGGCTTACAAGTAAACCTTTAGAGAAACAGGCAACCAAACTTAGCGACGAACAAAATATTTTTCTTCAAAAACTGGCCAGGAAAACCTGGAGTTTCTTTGAACATTTTGTTGTAATCGAAGACAGCTGGTTACCACCTGATAATTTCCAGGAACAACCTGCGGAACAAATAGCACACCGTACCTCTCCTACTAATATCGGCCTATCACTACTTGCAAGCTTAACGGCCTGCGACTTTGGTTACATAACTACAAGTCAATTGATTGAACGGACAACCAATACTATCAATACCATGCAGAAAATGGACCGGTATAAGGGACATTTTTATAACTGGTACGATACGGAATCATTAAATATTTTATTTCCAAAATATATCTCGACAGTTGACAGCGGAAACCTTGCCGGTCATTTATTGGTATTACGGCAAGGTTTGCTGGCCATTCCCCACCAGCAAATTAAAAGTGTACAATTCTTTAACGGGCTGATGGACACCCTGCAGGTACTCGCAGATACCGCAAATAAAAATGATTGTAAACTACTCGGACCGCTTATCCTTGAACTTGAAAAATTATCTAACGGAACAGACTGTACGCG
>PLCH01000599.1 GCA_003135585.1 Chitinophagaceae bacterium | reverse complement strand
GCTTCGAGGGGGTCTATCGCATTTTCACCAGCCATCTTCTTACCGTTGCCACCATATTCCGGGGCCAGGATTTTTTTCTTTTGAAACTGGTCATAGTAGACATAAGGCCATCCTGCATTATCTCCTTTTTGAATTGCGTACAGGGTCTCTGCCGGCAACTCTGCACCCTGCTTGGCATCAAAGATGTCCGGGTCAAGCTGAAAAAGCTGGTCCCTGCCATGCTGCATGACGAAGAGCTGATCCAGTTGTTTATTCCAATCCAATCCCACCACATTGCGCAGGCCTGTGGCATACCGAATTCCTTCCTTGTATGTCTGGTCCTTTTTATCGGCCCTGAATTGCCAGATTCCACCGGCGGAATCGAGTATGGGGCAGGGATTTATCCCGGGTGATCCTTTGGTGCGGTCTTCAAGTTGGCATGCGTTGGAATAGGCGCCAATGTTGACATAGATATTTCCTTTATTGTCAAGTACGATTGATTTCGAATTGTGTTCATGCCGGTCGAGCAGACCCTCCACAATTTTTTCCGCGTGAGCCGTATCAGTGACTTCGCCTTTCTCATTGAGAGGGTAACGGAAAATATCCGTATTCGAGGATGCGTAGAGGTAGTCATCCTTTATATAAAGACCGGTACCCGTATATCCTCCAAAGCCTGTCTCTTTGTATGTTTTACCGTCTCCCTTAGTATCTTCAAGGACTATGATACCGTTGCCTTTTTTTAGTTTTGCCAGTTTGACGTAGATTAAACCCTGTCTTGCAACGGCCAGGTGCCTGGCTGCTCCAAGGTCGTCTGCCAGGACGCCTGAATGAAAGCCCAGGGGCAGCTTAAGAGGGGTCCGGGGAGGATGGATATTTTTTGCCCTGCCAGGGTCTTTAAAAGATCCCCTGATTTTTCCCGGATGGTTGGGAAGTGCAAAGCTGTTTGCGGTTACAAAAGCCGTAACCAGGGCCGCGTAAAAAATTGTCTTTTTCATATTATAATTATTATTTTCTAAAACTATTCTTGACACGCTTAGGTATATTCGTAAAAATAAACCTGACAGGTAATAAAAACAGGATTTCTTCCCATCGGATAAAAAATCTGCTTTTTTCTCTCTTGTATTTTTTGACAAATGNNCCCATTGCCGGCGAACAGGCTTCGAATTGTTGGAACCTGCCATGTTCTCCCGTCCCAGCCGCCTATCTTCTTCGGCGGTTATCAAAATAACAGATAAGGCGGAATTTAAGTTGATGCAATTCGCCATTGACGAAGTCCTTATTTTTTTAAAATATAGGCAATTATATTAATGCAGATCTTTTATTGAGGACCCTGTAAGATCTCCCCTGCCTACTTCTTTTGCCGATTGAACGATTGGTAAATATTTTCGCCTTTTTCAAATTGTAGGTTTGTATCAGCAAACAAAAAACAGCAAAATGAAACAGCCTAATCTTCTCAGACGCCTTTTATATTACCATCACTTTCTTCCTGTCATTTTTCTCAGTCAAAAACACAGAACGCTGAAACCTGAAAATTTCCATTGCAGTTTTTGGGCCATGCTTTTTATACTGGGTTCGGGTTTGTTAGCCGCCTGCGGGAATAAAAATCAAAGTGCAAAAGCGAATCCTGCTTCCTTGTCCGGAGGGGTCAAATCCTACGGTGTAATTACGTTAACCCCGCGCAAAACGGTGCTATATTCTGATTTTCCCGCGACCATTCAGGGACAGCAGAATGTTGAAATAAGACCAAAAATCGATGGCTATATGGAGGCGCTTTATACCGATGAAGGATCGGTTGTGAAAAAAGGCCAGCTTCTTTTCCGTATCAGTGCGCCTCTTTATGAACAGGGAGTCCGAGCAGCAGAGGCTAACTTACAAATAGCGCAATCTGATTTGAATGCTGCCCAAATGCAGGTGAATAAGGTTAAGCCCCTGGTAGATAAAAATATAGTTAGCAACTATGAACTTCAAGCTGCCGTGTACACCGAGCAATCCAAACAGGCAGCCTTGGCGCAGGCCAGAGCTACCCTGATCAATGCGCGCACCAATCTAGGCTATGCGACTATTTACAGTCCTGCAGACGGGGTCATAGGACTGATTCCTTTTAAAATTGGAAGCCTGGTAACCAGCACGACCACGCAACCATTAACAACCGTTTCCAACATCCGGAAGATCTTTGTTTATTTTTCCATCAATGAAAAGCAGGAACTGGATTTTCTTACCCAAACCAAGGGAAAAACCCTTGAGAATAAATTAGCAACGCTACCACCTGTTACGCTGCTGCTGGCTAATGGAGCAGCCTTTGATCAAAGGGGAAAGATTGAAACGATTGGCGGTCTGGTCAATCTATCGACCGGTTCTGTTGCGTTCAGGGCAACCTTTCCTAATCCGGCGGGAGTCATCCGCAGCGGAGGCAGCGCTACGGTACAAATTCCAAACACCATAGACAGTGCTTTGCTTGTGCCTCAAAGCGCCACCTATCAGATACAGGGTAAACTTTTTGTTTATGTTACCGGCGCCGACAACACAATCCACTCAACTGCCATCCAGGTTAATTCAAATACATCCGGTCACTCCTACGTAGTGCAGAAAGGCCTAAGGTCCGGAGATAAAATTGTTGTGGAAGGTGTCGGAAACCTAAGGGAAGGATTACCCATACAACCCAGACTGGTAAATGAAGACAGCGTCTATGCCAGTCTGTAAAGGATATGGAATTGGACAGGATTGTATTTGTAAACGGTTTTAAATAACCTATATGCTTAAACGATTTATTCAACGCCCGGTTTTGTCCACTGTGATTTCGGTCATGATTGTAACCCTGGGAATACTGGGTCTTGTTTCCTTGCCGGTTTCCCAATACCCAGAAATTGCCCCGCCCAGCATATCGGTGACGGCGACCTATACCGGAGCAAATGCAGATGTAGTATTGAAAAGCGTGATTGTTCCCCTGGAAATGCAGATCAACGGAGTGCAGGATATGGATTACATGACCTCTACCGCGGGTAACGATGGAACAGCCTCTATTACGGTTGTTTTTAAAGTAGGCACCAACCCGGATATAGATGCGGTAAATGTACAAAACCTCGTATCCAGGGCCACCAGCCAACTGCCACAGGAAGTGATCCAGTCTGGAATAACTGTCCGCAAACGAATGCCCAGTGATCTTCTTGTCTTTTCCCTTTATAGTGAGAATCCGGCGTTTGATCAAACCTTTTTACAGAATTATGTTGACATCAATATAGTACCTGCGATCAAGCGAGTTTCGGGTGTAGGGGATGCAGCGGCCGCCGGATCCATGGACTATGCCATGCGGATCTGGCTGAAGCCGGATGTGATGGCTACTTATGGCGTCGTACCTGCTGATGTCGATGCTGCCCTTGCGGAACAAAATGTACAGGCCGCCCCGGGACAATTCGGGGAACAAGGAGGGCAGTCCTTTCAGTATATCATCAAATACAAAGGAACCCTGCTGGATACAACCGAATTCGGAAACATCATCATACGATCGGTTGGCAGCCAGCAGCATGTACTTCGCCTAAAAGATATAGCCCATATCGGGCTGGGGGCCATGAGTTATGCCGTGGCAACCAGGACGAACAAAATGCCGGCCGTCGCAGTGACGGTCATGCAGTCACCCGGATCAAACGCGCAACAGGTAATTCAGCAGACTCTTGCCATAGTGCAACAGGCTTCGGTTTCTTTTCCCAAAGGAGTTAAGTATGTGGTTCTGTCCAATGCCAATGATTTCTTAAATGCTTCTATCGACAAAGTCCTCCATACTTTGGTTGAGGCGTTTATCCTCGTATTCCTGGTGGTCTTTGTTTTCCTGCAGGATTTCCGCTCTACGCTGATTCCGGCCATAGCCGTTCCTGTGGCCATCCTTGGTACTTTTTTCTTTTTAAACCTTTTTGGCTTTACGGTAAACCTGCTCACACTTTTTGCCCTCGTGCTGGCCATAGGTATCGTCGTGGACGATGCCATTGTGGTAGTGGAGGCTGTTCACGCCAAACTTGACCAGGGCTATCAATCGTCCAGAAAGGCAGCCATTGATGCCATGAATGAAATATCAGGTGCAATAGTATCTATTACGCTGGTGATGGCTGCTGTATTTGTCCCTGTCAGTTTTATCGGCGGGTCTGCGGGTGTATTTTACAAGCAGTTTGGCCTGACATTGGCTATAGCGATCATTCTTTCGGCAGTCAATGCTCTTACGCTTAGCCCGGCCCTTTGTGCTTTATTTTTAAAACCCCATAATAAAGAACCCAAGAAAAACCTAATTCGGAGATTTTACAACTCTTTTAATACGGCTTTTGCAGCCCTTACTGAAAAATACAAGAAATCGGTTACATTTTTATCGCGCAGGAAATGGGTGGCTCTTTTAGTCCTTGCATTATTTACAGCGGTTTTTATCTTCCTTTCAAATACTACTCCGAAAAGTTTTGTTCCCAGTGAAGACCTGGGAGTAATTACCGCCGACATCAGTTTGCCGCCCTCTGCATCCCTGGAACGCACCGATTCTGTAACCCGGCAAATGGAAAAAATTGCGGGGACCATAAAGGAAATTACCAATGTAGTCTCAATAGTGGGAAATGGAACATTAGGGGGAAATGCAAGTAATTATGGAAGGGTTATTATGAGACTGCAACCCTGGAGTCAAAGAAAAAGAAATGTTCAGGTGATCATTTCGGAGCTCCTTAAAAAGAGCGGTGGGATAAAGGAGGCAAAGATTATTTATCTTACACCTCCCACCATACAGGGATTTGGCAATAGTGGCGGATTTTCGTTGCAGCTGGAGGATAGGACCGGTGGAGATATCGCCTTGTTTTACAAAGTCAGCTCGGACTTTTTAAAAGCCTTGAACCAGCGGCCTGAAATTCAGTTCGCTGCCACTGCCTTTAATCCAAACTTTCCTCAGTTCCTCCTAAATGTTGATGTGGCCAAAGCGAAAGAGGCTGGCCTATTGGTGAGTGATGTGCTGGGGACCATGCAGGGATATTTTGGCGGCATATATGCCTCCAATTTTAACCAGTTTGGCCAGCAATTCCGGGTCATGGTCCAGGCAGATCCTTCCTATAGAGCAAAACCGGAAAACCTCAATTACATATATGTACGGAATGCCAGTGGTGCCATGGCTCCCATTAGTGCATTCGTATCATTGGAGAAAACATATGGACCACAAAGCATTTCGCGGTTCAATTTATTCACCTGCATCAGTGTCACCGGTAATCAGAATCCGGGATATAGTTCCNNAGTTCCAGCAATGCCATAACAGCCATTCAACAGGTGGCCGCACAAACGCTTCCTGCCGGTTATAGCTATGAATATTCCGGTCTCACAAGACAGGAACTGTCCGCAGGCAGCCAGACTACCTTTATCTTTTTGCTCTGTCTTATTTTTGTTTACTTTCTTCTTAGCGCCCAATATGAAAGTTATATTCTTCCTTTTTCAGTCCTGTTAATCCTGCCCATCGGCCTGGCGGGGGCCTTCTTTTTTGCCAAAGTTTTTGGTATTGACAATAACATTTATATTCAAATAACCCTGATCATGCTTATCGGCCTGCTTGCCAAGAACGCTATACTGATTGTGGAATTTGCTTTGGAAAGAAGGCGAAGCGGTATGGAGATAGTGCGTGCGGCTTTAGAAGGTGCCGGGGCTAGGATCCGGCCTATCTTAATGACTTCTTTTGCATTTATTCTCGGACTGCTTCCTCTCATGCTGGCCTCAGGTGCCGGAGCAAACGGTAACCACTCCATCGGTACCGGAGCCATTGGAGGTATGTTGACAGGAACCACCCTGGGAATTTTTATAACCCCCATTCTCTTTATCATATTTCAGTCACTTCAGGAAAAAATAAGCGGGATACCTAAACTAGCGGATGATGAAGAAATTACAAATAGTTCCGGACTTTCTTTTCCGCCTGTTAAAACAAAACCTGATTACGCGGTTTAAAAGTTTAGACATGAAAAAGAACGCGATACGATATTTGCTATTTATTTTACCGGTTCTGGCGGCTTCCTGCGGCATAACCAAAACCTACCAGACCCCGGTTGTCAGAACCCAGGGTTTATATCGTGATACATCCCCAGCGGACAGCAGTGACATGGCCCTTCTCCACTGGACGGAAGTATTTAAAGACTCTTTGTTGCAAAACCTGATCCGGGAAGGCATTTCCAATAACCTGAATTTAAAAATTGCTTACTCACGGGTAAGCCAGGCC
>PLCH01000581.1 GCA_003135585.1 Chitinophagaceae bacterium | reverse complement strand
GTTTTTCATAGGGTAGGGCCGGTAATATGTCCTGATCGTACAATTCGTCCTTTTTTGTTTTAATAATCTGATCACCTGATTTATAAATGAGATTGCCGATCAAATCATAGGGTTTATTGTTTTCCAAAGCCTGAAGCAGCGACGGAAAGCATTTGTCACCTGGCCCGTTGATGATAAAATCCACATACCCGGAATTCAATGCCACTTTAGGCTGATTCGAAGGAAAATAGCCCCCCCAGATGATAATGAGGCTGGGGAACTTTTCGCGAATTTTTTTTGAAATGGGGATAGCCTGTTTCAGTTGGGGACCGGGCATGCTGGTACACCCGAAATATTTGAAATTCCCTTCGGAAAGGTATCGGTAAATCTTATCCTCGGGATCAATTTCCATATTACCATCTACGAATACATATTCAAATAGTCCTTCGATCGCAGCCGCGACAGTAAGAATAGAATTCGGGATCCGTGGTTTGAATTTTGCGCTCCTGGGGTTGAATAGCAGTACTTTATTCATTTAACGTAAGGATAAATTTAAGTATTGCCGCTCAAACTTATCAGGCGGACGCTACTTCTAAATGTAATAACGGATTCCCGAATCGGATAGTTGCCTTAAGAAACGATTTATCAATTCATTTTTCTGACCAGATGTATCAATGAAAACTCTGATTGGGGCATAAGTTCCTGGCTGCAAAAATGAAATTCTTCCCTTGAAGCTTTTTGGATTTCTTTTATGGTATATATGAAAACAGATTGCCGGTTCCCCTTGTGTTGTATATAAAATGAGAAAGGTGTTCCAAAGATCAACGATCTTAGATTTCCGATCCAGCGCAATTTAACCGACTTCCTAAAACCATCATTCAAAATCAGGGCTATCAGATGAGCCCCGGGCTTCATAACCAGGGCCAGTGCTTTGAATAACAATTTAATTTCCGCGATATTGTTAATAACGGCAAAATTTGCCAAAATCGAATCAACTTTATGAAAAAAGGGAAGTTCTGCCTGCCAACCGGTAAAATCCACTTTGCCATCATCAAGAAAAATTATGGACGGGCTCGGAAGCCCATTTCTAATATGTTTGATCGCCTTTTCGCGCATTCCTGCTGATGGTTCACAAAAAATTACCCGATACCCTTTATCCAGCAACCAATCGAGATCGAGGCCAGTTCCTCCGCCAAAATCAAGAATTAACCCCCCCTTGACGATATCCTGAAATTTGGCGGCCACTTTTTGCCTGATAATTTTATTAGAATCTCTCTGTTCAAGAATATTATCATAATTATCTGCTATTTCATCATAATAAGAAATGGTTTGTTCATTTGTCAGGAATTTGTCCTTCTTGAGTTTCATCAGCGTAAAGAGTAATTGGGTGAACTTCAACTAAATTAATATTCAAAAATAATTATCTTTCCTAAATATCTATCATCCCATGAATATTCCTGCAAGGCAATGGAAAGAAGGATTACCACCCGGCAGGGTGCTCGCCNNCTACGTTTGCAAGCCATGGGTGATCTGGTGATCACGCTTCCCTATTTACAGTATTTGCGAGATGTTTTACCTGCAAATTGTCAACTGGATCTGCTCACAAGAGAGGAAGTTGACGCAATACCCAGAAATATTTATTTATTTGACAAGGTTTATTCTATTGGGGGTGGGAGGGACTTTAAAAAACAGTTGATCCATACCGGTTGGCTCTTGCCCAGATTGATCCTGCGGAGATATGACGTTGTAATAGACCTGCAAAATAATATTATTAGCAGGATAGTAACCAAATCAATCCGGCCCAGGGCCTGGTCCTTATTCGACCGCGTTTCCCCGGTTGCCGCCGGCGAGCGCACACGCCTGACCATAGAGGCTGTCGGATTAGGGAAAATTGCGACCAATCACGATTTTCTTTTAAAAAATGAAAAGGAAGGCAGCGATTTGCTGCTTGAGAACGGTTGGGATAGCAGCAAGGCACTTGTGATATTAAACCCCGCAGGAGCATTTGTAAGCCGCAACTGGCCTATCAGTAATTACGTCCGATTTGCAAAATTATGGCTGAAAGATTTTCCCAACACCCAGTTCCTGGTTATAGGAACAGAACTTATTAAAGCAAAAGCCCTGTATTTAAAAAATGAATTGGGCGGAGGCCTGATCAACCTGGTAAATAAAACTTCGCCTGTCCAGGCATTTGCTCTTATACAACTCGCGTCGCTGGTTTTGTCCGAAGATTCAGGCCTTATGCATATGGCATGGGTTTCAGGAATACCAACCATGGTGCTGTTCGGTTCCACAAGAAGTGACTGGGCCAGGCCATTGGGGATGCACACCAGGTTTTTGGATTCATCTGACCTTGAATGTGGCAACTGCATGCAGAAAACCTGCAAATATGGGGATACACATTGCCTGACCAGATTTACAGCTGAAATGATCTTTGAAAAAACGGTTTCGCTGATCAATAAAAAAGATTTTTATGGAATGGCCTCACTGTANNGGATAGGGCAAAACAGGCTTATGGTCCAACTCGGGATCCATTAATAATTCAAGCGCCTTTTCTATCATTTCTTCTTCCGTTTTTACAATATGCCAGTGTTTTATCCATGCCTGCATTGGGTTGATAAAGCTTATGACGTGAGCACCGGCATACAAGGCTTCCAGGCAGGCGGAGCTAAATCCTTCATAAGAGGAAGGATGAAGAAAAACCCTGGTATTTTGCATCAATTTCAGAATTTCCGGATGGACTTTCTCTCCAGCGATGGAAATATTACTTTCTAATTGAAAATTTCCGACAAGGGATTGCAAATTATTTCTCTCCGGACTGTTTCCGCAAATCATTGCATCAACAAAAGGCAGATGCTTTGTCAATGCCTGGATGACTTTTATGAAAATATCATACTGTTTAAGGGGTATCAGTGAACCCACGCCAAGGACATCAATTTTCCGCTCATTTTTCCCTGGAGGATAAAGCCCCGGATCTATGGCGTTCGGAATAACGTAAAGCGGTTTAATTGCGTGGTTTCTGAAAAATTCTTGAGAAAGATAATCTGATATTGCCACCAGTTCCTCGGCATCGGGTCTTATCCACCGGATAAATTTGTTATCCTTTCTTGCATCCTGGCCCAAAATCCATATATAGTGTTTAAGAAAATGCCATTTTGCAAAATATTTGCCAATGAAGGCGCATTCCGTACACCAGAAACTAAACAAACCGATAATAGAATCCCGCCTTTTTATTTGTCGCAATTTTTTCCATATCCTGTACCAAACTGCCAATTTGTATAGTTTCCTTTTATTAAAGCAGTTAAATGGTATAACCTGAAGATTATGCCAGTCGTAAGGCAGGGTCTTTAAGGGATATTCGAAGGACAGAATAATAATTTTTAATTTGGGGAAATTATCTTTTACAGCCATTATAAATGCTTGTTGCGCGGGCAGGCATGCAGNNAAATCTAATGAGATGATTTTATTGCAAAAAGACAGGCTTGTCCTGTTATGGGTAATCAACAGGACCATTTTCCCGGCAAAGGCCAATTGTTTGAAATGAGATAGCAGAGCCATTTCTGATTCTTCATCCAATTCATTAAAGGGTTCATCCAAAATAATGAGATCAGCATTTTTGTACAAAGCACGGGCAATNNCTGGCCGCCGCTGATATTTTTTCCGTTTTCAGTAATAATTTTTTGAATGCCCTCCGGGAATTTGGTTATGAAAGGCAACAGGCCGGTGGAAACAATAACCTGATTTAATCTATGTTCATCGAATTGATCCTTTCCAAGACTGATATTATTCAAAATGGTATCATAAATCAAAAAAGCCTGTTGTTTGACATAGGCAATTTTGCTCCAATAGCTCTGTCTTTCCTTTAAGGTCAAGACGGTGCCATTTAGTGAAATATGGCCTTCTGCGGGATCTAAAAACCCTAACAATAAATTTATAACAGTGGTCTTTCCCCTCCCGGAGAGCCCTGATAATCCAATAAAATCGCCTGAACTCAACTGTAAATTTAAATTCTTTATTATTCTTTGGTTGTTGAATTTGAATGAAACATTTTCAAATGAAACGGATTTTATCACGGTTAAAGAAGGTTGCCTTTTTTCAGCCGGGGTTTTCATCTTTTGGATCACCAGATCGTTTAAGGTGAATTCATAGGTTCTTATTTGTCCACTGACATTTAATATTTTCACGATCCCTGGAATGATTTTATAGGCGGCTGCTATAAATGCCCCGATAGTTACCAATTCGACGGCCGGCGCATTCCCCATTAGTTTGTTTGCCGAAATCAATATGAATAGCCCAAAAACCGCAAATACTTCGATAAGACGCGCGGATACGCCTTGCGTGACAACAAGATCTGCAAGGAATTTATTTTGGATTTGCTGATAGTTGACAAAACGCTGAATAAAAAATTCATTTTTGTCATATATATTACTTTCAATGAACCCCGACAAGGCTTCCTGCAGGTATTGTAATGCCCTTTCACCATTGGTCTTTATATTGGATCTCACCGTTTTTAGTCTTGATTTTGTTATATAAGAAAGGATAATCACTGCTGGCAATAGTATGATAAATAGGAATAAAAATAATTTGGCATTGAACAATAATATGGCAAGGATAGTCAAACAAATCAAAATGCTTTCTGTAAAGATTTGCTGGATGCCGGCCAAAACGTAATGACAAAATTCAGTTGGCTGCTGACTAATCTTCCGTATAAGTACGGAAGAATCTTCATTGATATAATCCGTATACGTCCCTTCCAGATAGTTCAATAAATTGAGTTCCGAAATCCTGGAGGCTACCTCGTACACAAACCGGTTTTGGGATTGAAATACAAAAAACCCTGCGACACTCTTCAATACAAAGAATATAAAAAAAAATAAAATCAGGTAAATGGTATCACGGTTGAATATCCATACAGGCAGATAATTTAACTTCAAAGGATGGATGCCCTGGGTATAAAAATTAATTATGAAAAGCAGCATTGCCAGTGATAGGATGTCTATAACACTTACAATCATGTTCAATACCATCAAAGAAACGGCCTTCTTTTTCTCCCAAGAAGAGAGTATAAATAAGATATTGCGAATGATTTGGTTCAAAAGATCCCTGCTGGCTAAATTTAAGAAGTAATTTAAACCTAAGTTCCGTTTAAAAAAAACATTGGACTTATTAACTTTATTAATCAAANNCCCAGGATCCTGGAAAGATGAAGCAATGGTATGCGAGGCATCTGGGTTTTGAAAATGATGAATAAAGGACAAGTTCCGAATGGAAGCTGGCTGGGGAAATTGAAAAAAAGGGATTTACCGTATGGAGCCCTCTTCCCCAGAATACCAAATATTTTAATCCCTCCACGAAAGATTTTATGATTAATTACAGAGATGAAAATATTAAATTTCTTGTCGAGGAATCAGAAAAAGAAGGGGTAACCATGCTGGATGCCATCGAATCATTCGACTATTGGGAAATTTGTCTATATCTAGGATATTGAAGGAAATAAACTAGAATTGTGGGAACCTGATGATATCGAATATGACAAAATTATTAAGGGAAGAACCAAGTAAATTATACATATTATTTTCCCGTTGCCAAGCCCTTATATCCATTCGACAAGATGTATCACTTATCCGGAAAAGACATTCTGCGATTATTTTGGGGAATTGGGCAATTTTTTCCCCATAAATGAAAGTTCATTCCGAATCTGATTTTTCACTTTTGTTCTTGTAATTATTTATCTCGTTGTAAAGAGTCTTCCTGTCAATTCCAAGGATATCAGCGGCTTTCGATTTATTATAATTAGCCTTTTCTAAAACATTTATTATGGTG
>PLCH01000584.1 GCA_003135585.1 Chitinophagaceae bacterium | reverse complement strand
GGATGGTATAGGCGCCTGTTTAATTTGCGTGTCAGCGATTTCCATCCAAAGAGATTAATTCACCTTATTTTTTACAATTTTTTGCAATTGCGGAGTTTTAAGAAGATAATAAATGATTCAAACAAGTCGGGAAGGGTTCATTTTGTCTTTGTTTCCGAATGGATGAAGACAATAACTTCTCGCGACACATTTTTTTCTAAAATTAGAAATTTTTCCATCATTCCGAATCCAATCGATGATAAGTTGTTCTCTTATTCGGATAAGTCTCCTGAATTGAGAAAGAGTATTTTATTGATTCGTACATTTGAAACAAGAAAATATGCTAATGATATTGCTATAAAGGCAATCCAGCATTTGAGCAAATATCCCGGATTCGATAATTTGAGATTTGCAATATACGGGAAAGGAAAATATTTTGAATCACTGACAAACAGGATTAGGATTTATCCAAACATCGAAATATTCAATCGGTTTATACCCCATAAAGAAATTCATACAATTCATTCAAGTGCGGGAATATTTCTTTGTCCTACAAGGCAGGATTCCCATGGAGTTTCGATGTGTGAAGCTATGAGTAGTGGATTGGTTCCTATCACTTCTGATAATTCAGCAATACCTGAATATGTTCAAAATGGGGTGAATGGATTTGCAACTGTGAATGCACGTGAAATTGCAGATAGGATTATATATTTATGTGAGAACCCCACTATATATATGGAGATGTCCAAAAGGGCATCTTCTGATATAAGGGAGAAAGCATCTTTAAGAATGGTAGTAAGTCGAGAGCTAAGCCTTATGAATGAATTTTACCATCGAAAAAAGTAATAATATATTTATCAGCTTATTTTGAAATATTGAAACATTTTGTAAAACAAAAAATTAAAAGGCTTATTCTTCGGATAATTTCCCTTAATCAATACTTTAGGGTTATAGATTGGAGAAATAAGGAATTTAAACTTGGTGGAAATCAGATTAATCCGGATTTGTTTTTTAAACTTTTATCTAAAAATAAAGCTCAGGTTACTTTTGTTGAAATTGGGGCAAACGATGGTATTAAAAATGATCCTGTATTTGCGTTTATAAAGAAGTACAATTGGGCTGGTATTTTGGTGGAGCCTTTGCCCGACTTATTTCAAAATTTGAAAAATGCGTATGTCGGAACCAAAAACCTGATATTTGAAAATGTAGGGATTTCTGACCAAGGTGGGGATATGGTTTTTTATTTTCTTCCACCAAAATATAATAACCCTGACTGGCTTCAGCAAATCGGTACGTTTGACAGAGATGCTATTGAATCTAATCTTCGAAATTTTCCGAATCTTATAAGTGAGATTCAAACAAAAAGAATCAGAACTATTACATTGGGCGAGTTGTTGAATAGAAATAGTATATCTAAAATGGATATTCTAATTATCGATGCTGAAGGGTTTGAATACAAAATTCTTATCCAATTAAAAGAGTTAGTGATTAGGCCTTCATATATTCTTTTTGAATGGGGTTGTATGAAAGAGGATGTTCAAATTCTATTATTTAATTTTCTTCGGGTGGAGAAATATAAACTTTATTCAAGCGGCGGTGATATTCTCGCAGTTTATCGATCAGAAGTGCAATGAAAAAGTTATGTATAAAAATAAGAAATTATTAATCACAGGCGGTACTGGTTCTTTTGGTAATGCCGTACTTCGAAAGTTTCTTAATCAGGGCCTAATAGAAATTAGAATATTTAGCCGTGATGAAAAAAAGCAGGATGACATGCGCTTGGATTATAAGAATGACCTCATTAAATATTATATAGGAGATATAAGAGAATTTAGTAGCATCAACAATGCGATGATTGGTGTGGATTATGTATTTCATGCTGCTGCTTTAAAGCAAGTCCCATCTTGTGAATTTTATCCAATGGAGGCGATAAGAACGAATGTACTTGGTGCTGAAAATGTTTTACAGGCGGCATGGCAGAATAATGTAAGTAAGGTGATAGTATTAAGTACAGATAAGGCAGTCTATCCGATCAATGTAATGGGGTTATCAAAAGCGATGATGGAAAAATTAATGGTTTCTAAATCGAGACTATTGAATGGTACAGGTAGGGTTTTTTGCGCGACTAGGTATGGTAATGTTATGGCTTCCAGAGGATCTGTTATTCCCTTATTCATAAAGCAGATCAAAGAAAAAAAACCCATTACTATCACTGAACCTACTATGACTCGTTTTATGATGTCCCTTAGTCAATCTGTTGAATTGGTAGAATTTGCATTTGGTTGTGCTAAGCCCGGGGACATTTTTGTTCAAAAAGCACCTGCCAGCACAGTAATGGATATTGCCCTAGCATTGAAGGATATATTTAAAGCCACCAATGAAATAAAAACAATTGGCATCCGTCATGGAGAAAAAATTTTTGAAACCTTGTGCACCAGAGAAGAAATGGCCAAGGCTGAGGACCTTGGTAACTATTACCGGGTCCCTGCGGATGATAGGGACCTAAATTATTCAAAATTCTTTACTGAAGGGAAAGAAAAATCCGTTCATATAGAGGATTACAATTCCAATAATACCCATAGGCTCGACCTGCAAGAAACCAGACAATTATTGATGGATCTTGATTATGTTCAACAGGAATTAAAAAGCTTAAAATGAATGTCGTTGTTACAGGGGCTAAAGGCTTTATCGCTAAAAATTTGGTGCAACATCTTTCTTATAAAAAGGATATGGAAGTTTTTATGCTTGACCGTTCCTCGGATAATACGGGTTGGAAAAATTTACTTCAGGAAGCACAAATTGTGATCCATCTTGCAGGTGTAAACAGAACTAACGATCCAAATGAATTTGTTCAAGTAAACCATGATTTGACGGCTTTAATTTCAGATACCCTTGAAGAGACTGGAAAAGCTTATAAATTATTATATGCCTCTTCCACCCAGGCAAATCTTGGCAATGATTATGGGAATAGCAAAAAGAATGCAGAAGATTATTTATTTAAACACACCAAAAATGGAGAAGTCGCCATCTATCGATTGCCAGGTGTGTTCGGGAAATGGGGAAGACCTAATTACAATTCGGTAGTGGCTACTTTCTGTTATAATATCGCTCACGGTATTGAGCCTCATATACACAATCCTGAAAGCTCCCTAAACCTAGTATATATCGATGATGTCTGTGATCAATTTTTAAAGGATATTGATACTTCATTTATGGCCGGAAAGGTTGAAATGAAGGAAATTACTCCTGCATACCATATTAGNNATATTACAGTGGGGGAACTGGCCTCTATACTTGAAAGTTTTCGTGAATCAAGAAAAAACCTTTTCCTACCCGAAGTGGGTGATCCGCTCGTAAAAAAACTATATTCAACCTTTCTGTCGTTTCTCCCAGAAAACAATTTTGATTACAATCTGGAGTTAAAAACCGACAGCCGTGGTTCTTTATTCGAACTATTGAAGTCGCCTGCGATTGGCCAGGTATTTTTATCATATACCAATCCAGGTATAACAAGGGGTAATCATTTTCATCATACCAAAACTGAAAAATTTTGTGTTATTGCCGGAGAAGGCCTTATTCAATTTCGCAAACCGGAAGATAAGAATATCATTGAATATCAGGTTTCAGGAAAGAAGCCAAAAATAATAGATATTCCGCCTGGGTATACCCATAATATCACAAATATCGGAACCAGTGAAATGATAACTTTGTTTTGGGCCAACGAGGTATTCGATACAGGGAAACCCGACACTTACTTTTTACCAGTCTAAATGTTTTCATGAAAACGCTAAAGGTTGTTACTGTTGTTGGAACTAGACCCGAGCTAATCAGGCTTTCCCGAATTATTGCCTGCTTGGATAAGCACCAAGCTTTTAACCATATTCTTGTCCACACCGGCCAGAACTATGATTATGAATTGAACCAGATTTTTTTTGATGATATGGCAATACGGAAACCTGATCATTTCCTGGATGCTGCTGGGCAATCTCCTTCGGAAACAATAGGATTGATTCTGATCCGTATAGATAAACTGCTTGATGAATTGCAACCCGACGCATTCCTGGTATTGGGTGATACCAATAGCTGCCTTTGCGCAATACCCGCTAAGAAAAAGCATATTCCAGTCTTTCATATGGAAGCAGGTAACCGGTGCTTTGACCAACGTGTTCCAGAAGAAACAAATAGAAAAATTGTTGATCATATTAGTGATATCAACCTTACCTATTCTGATGTTGCCCGTGAATATTTGCTAAAAGAGGGCCTGTCAGCTGATCGGATTATAAAGACAGGTAGCCCTATGTTCGAAGTCCTGGGCCACTACAGGTCTAAAATCGATTCTTCCAGAATATTAGAAAAATTGAGCCTCAAAAAAGCCGGATTTTTTTTGGTTAGCTGTCACCGGGAAGAAAACATAAATAATCCAAAGAATTTTGACCTTTTTATTGGATTACTTAAATCCCTTGCGGAAACCTACGAGTTGCCCATAATAGTTTCGACACATCCCCGTACTGATAAAATGATTGAAATGAATAATAAAGAGATTTCTTCATTGGTACAATTTCTAAAGCCATTCAGCTTCACGGATTACATTGCCCTGCAATTGAATGCTAAAGTTGTTCTTTCAGACAGTGGAACTATTTCAGAAGAATCTTCCATTTTGAATTTTCCTGCACTAAATATCCGTGAAGCTCATGAAAGACCCGAAGCCATGGAAGAAGCAGCCGTTATGATGGTAGGGTTAAACGCAGAAAGAGTTATGCAGGGTATTTCATTGCTGGAAGGGAAAGGCAATAGAAATCAACATCGCATTGTCAGTGACTATACTATGCCTGATGTTTCAGAAAAGATTGCGAAGATCATTTTAAGTTATACC
>PLCH01000575.1 GCA_003135585.1 Chitinophagaceae bacterium | reverse complement strand
ACGGGCAAACAGGAAGGAACCGAATTACTTCTTGTTTGCCGACAACTCAGTGCTCTTTGTTGGCGCTGCTAATTTGATTCCGCCCGTTAGTACATCCACGCTCGCGCCCGCGCTCATGAGAGTTTGACTTACGATGCTCAAAAAGTATGGCGACCAGCGGTTCATAGGAGCCTCACTTGGATCAGCCACAGGGGGCGTACCGCAGAACGACCGCGCCTTTGCCTCGCTGAGCATCGCGACTCAAAGCGTCGAATACACCACCTTCACAAAAACATCGCCGTTGAAAAAGCCCTTGCCCCAAGTCGCGTCCAGGTCCGCAAACGGTTTGCTCGCCGCTATTTCNNTTCGTCGGCCGATTTGCCGGCGGTCTTCATTTTTTGCACGCGATCGCGCGCCACAACCAGCATGTCCCGAAACTTGGTCAGATCGGCTTTGTTGCCCAGCGGGCCATGCCCAGGAACGATCTTGGTGTTGTTGTCGGCTAAGGGCAGAACTTTGTCGGCGGCGACAATCATCCCGTCGATTTTTCCGCCGGTGCTGGCGTCGATGACCGGGTAAAAGCCGTTAAAAAAAGTATCGCCCATGTGAATCACGTTGGCCTTCTGGAAGTGAATGTAGATGTCCGTGTCGGTATGCGCCGGCTGGAAATATTGCAGCATCACGATTTCACCGTTGGCCTGCAGTTCCTGGCTGGTGCTGAATGTCTGCTGCGGCAAAGCATCCGCAGGCGATGCCGGAAAGTGCAAACCGAAAAGCGCACTGTCGTGTGGCTCTGCCATGCGCGTCTTGGTGTTTTCGTGGGCCAGCACTGTGGCGCCCGCGGCGTGCAGATTGGCGTTATTGTCCGTGTGGTCGACATGCCAGTGCGTGTCGATCACCGTCTTCAGCGGCGCATTGCCCAGCCCATCGAGCGTTTCTTTCAACTTCGGCCAGGCCGGCATAAGAAACGTGTCGACCACGATTTTGCCGTCAGGTCCGTTGAACACCACAACATTTCCCCCAGGCCCGGAAAGCAAGGTGAGATTTTCCGCGAGCGTTTGCGATTGGATAGGTGCACTGCCCATCTGCGCGCGCATCGCCGCCAGAGAGTCAGTTGGAGGCGTTGAGGCCTGCTGCCGGAGGCCAGGAACGCCGGCGCTCAAAAGACTTGCCGGAAAAAGTTGCGCCAGCAACGCGCTTCCGGCAAACCCGGCGGAATTCCGCAACATTTCGCGCCGTGTGCTTTGCTTCTCCAAAAAGTTCGGGCTCATCTTTTTTCGCCTTTCCAATGTGGATTACGTGCCTGACATTCTAGAAGGTAAGCAGCAGAGCGTCGCCGATATTTCTGTCACTGTTTTAAGTAACGAAGGGCAATACAGCCTGATTTTTTGAAAATGTGTGACTCAACAAGTCTTAATTGTAATTTCTCCTGTAGACTCACACCTTCTAACAACCGTCTCCCTTCTCCTGCAATTACCGGATGAACGACAATATGATATTCATCCACCAGACCAAGCTTTATAAGTTGCGAGGGAATATCTGCGCCACCGGTTAGTATACTTTTACCTTGCTCCTGTTTCAATTTTAGTATTTCGTCTTTAAGGTTCGTACGAACAATTTCCGTGTTTTTTCCTTCAGCCTTGTCCAGCGTTTTTGAAAAAACAATAATTTTTTTGACGGAGACAAACGCTTGAGCAAATTCGATATCCGCTTTTGTCTCACCGGAAGGATTCTTTAGGATGTCGGGCCAATAAGGGACCATCAATTGATAGGTTTTGCGTCCGTAGGCGAACACGTCAGCATCTCGCACAAGCTGCGTATGGTATTTAAACATTTCTTCTTCAGGGGTCATTTTGGTATGGTCGCAGCAGCCATCAACGGTAAGGTTGATTGCGTAGATGAGTTTTCTCATTTGATTGCTTTTAGTTATAATTTCTTCCGGTCCTGGTGATGCTGATCATTTTCATGATTTTCGAATATGAAGATAAAGACCGCTTCGCTTCAATAAAAGGGCAAAATACGACATTGTTAGGGTGTAGTTGCGACAACTCTCAATCGCTTTCTAACCTTTAATTGGCCTCATATTCCCTCCATCCTCATTTCTCATACTCCTCATTAAGGTCAACAAGTATCACTTCACCGATGCAAAGTTATGGTGGCTTTAAATAGCTGACCCCTTCTAATTTTGAATGGGTATAGTCTTAGATGAGTATTCTGGTACAAGGAAATTCTCCAGATTGTTTTACGTAGAATAACCACCAATAAGAGCGGAACATTTGATGAGATAGCCTGCTTCGCTGCTATAGGCTAGATGTACCGTTGTAGCACAACGGAGATCTTATCCCCCCACCCTCCGAAGTCGAGCGGGTTAACGCAAAGCAATGAATTGAAGAAAAGATTAACCGCTGGTGAAAGAAAAAAATACCTTAAAGGATAGTATCGGTATGCGAACACGTTGGTTCGAGTTCACAAATTATTTATGTAAATCTTTCCTATATTCTTCTCAGCCACATCGTCATAGCATATGATCCGGCCATTCACCGGATCAATAAGATAGAGGCCTCCATTTATGCCGCCAATGATAAATGAATGATTGGGTCCAATGATAAGATTTCTGGGCACAAATTTAAAATCTATCGATTCGCCGTTCTCTCTGATGGTTTGATTAATAAGCATTCATCCTGAAACGCTTGGGGGACAGCCCGTCTTCAAAGGAACACGTGTTCCTTTGGAAACATTATTCGATCACCTTGAACAAGGCATTTCCATTGATGATTTTTTGGAAGATTTTCCAACAGTCACCAAAGAACAGGCGATTGGCATTCTTAAACTAGCCGGTAAATTATTCTATGCAAGGAACCTCATCCAACTTTATGAAGCTGCTGCTTGATGAAAACCTTCCCAAACGGTTGAAGGAAGACATTGCCGATCACAAATTTCAAGATAATAAATACCAAATACTTACAGCGCATCTGTATAGTTTTATTTCTTACAGCTAATGGTTATCTTTGTTAAATAATCTGATTTATAATGAAGGCGAATGACAGTGCCTCTATCCGGCATAAACTATATGATTATATCCGTGTAGCTGATGATAAAAAATTACACGCCATTTACAATCTTCTGGAAAGCGAGATTGAGGAAACAAATGAATGGTGGAAAGACAAGCGCTTTGTAAAGGAATTGGATCGCCGGTATGAAGCTTTGGAATCAGGTGCGGATAAAGGATTTACATTGGAAAAGCTGGAAGCATCCATAGACAAGCTACGCAAAAAGAGGTATGGCAAATAAATTGAGCTATTCCAGCATTTTATCCAGCCGCGCTCAAAAAGAAATCGCAATATCCTGGGAATAGTATGAGGAAAGACTACAGGGACTTGGTGACAGGTTCGTTATGGAAGTAGTCTCTCGGATCATGGACATAGAAAATAATCCCGAAAGGTATCCCACCCGATATAAATCTTACAAAGAAGTTTCAACTACCACTTTCCCATTTTTAATCNNGTAATAGGCTGACCCGCCAATATTTTTGAAGAGTTTAAAATACTGTAAAGAATATCAAAAAATATTTTCGATATTTGCGTAAGCTCTTTTTCACCAGGTAGCAATTCGGTTAGCAGTAAATAGCTAATTCGCGAACATATTGTATTTAAAGTGATTACATTGGCCGGTTCATCTGCCGTCCGGTCCGCTACATTTTCCTCCAAAACCCTTCCCCAGAACGGGTTTGGTATTTTCAGGTCTATCTGCGGGTCTATCAATCGATAGACACCGCCGATGACAACTACAAACCAGGTTGACTATCCCACAATTCTTTGATGATCGATGCCTTCTTTATACGGTCTGCCTTTATGTATTTTTTGAACGCAGTTTCTGTCTTATGACCGCTAATCGCCATGATCAGGTCGCCGGGCGTGCCGGACAAGTATTCATTGGTGCATGACGATCTTCGGGCAGTATGCGAAGATATCCACGCATACTTTGGCCGGGTCTCTTCGACAATCCGGCTGCCTCTTTTGTGGGTAATCTTTACCGGTTCCTCGATCGATGCCAATTTCACCACTTCCTTAATATAATAATTGAAATTCGCCATACTGACCCGAGGCATCCGCATGTTGTATTTATCAATCAGAATCTTTCTGGCGTCCTCTCGCAAGGGTACAACTACAATTGATCCCGTTTTGCTTTGCCGCACATGCAACATTCCTTCTTTTAAATGATGGCGGCCAAGCGTTGAATAATCGCTAATTCGAAAGCCGGTCAGGCAGCCGACAATGAAAAGATCCCGGTATTTGATCAGGCCGGGCTGTTTAGAGAGATCCAAGTGATAAATTTTAGAAAGTTCTTTCCAATCTAGAAAAACGCCTTCCACATCTTCTTCTAGACCCTTGAAACAGCTCAAGTCCATATAGGGAATTATTTTTTTAGCGATCCTATCCTTAATAAACGTTTTTAATTGTTTAATGGTTTTTCCCACTGAATTGATACGAAGTCCTTTTATCAGCATTGCTCTGCGCATCACTGGAATCTCAAAAGTCAAATAACGAACGAACTGATCATAAAAAACGGCATTAAAACAGTCGAAAGTTACTTTATACCCAATATACTCCTGAAAAGAAAATAAATGTTTTTTCATCGTCCTTATCACTGTAACTGTGCTTGGTTTCACTATCCATCTTTTGTCTGCCAGATACTTGTCGATCTGATTAAAAACAGACAGATCATGATCATCATCTTCCATTTGATCGAGCTGCCAGCAATCAGGAAGATGAATATTCCTCTTGAGAAATTGCATCGGGCACCCCTGGCCTCGTTTGATCGCGTAACGGATGATCTTTTCTGTTTTGGTGCGTTGTTGATGTAATTTCTCTTGCATCGTATCGGCTGGTCCATAGATGGATGGAAGAGTTGAAAGGATGCTGCACGTACTTTTGTCCCAATAAGTTTCCGGAATGGCTATCCCCGTACTAATCAACACCCGTTTGGTGCTGGTATAGCAGTATTGCAGGAATATCGTATGAAGGCCCGCATGAGCGCCTTTTACTTTTCTGATGATTAATTTAACGGAAGTATTCATGGCTGTTTATTTGGTGCTACTAATATTTGATTCCAACCCTTCAACAGGTAGTTTATCCGTGAGTGATAATTGATGGTCAAAAAAGATTGGGTTAGGAAAGCCGTATAAAGATTATCCATAGCCAAATCGCATTTTTAAAGGATAAATTCGACGTAAAAAGAGAGTGGGAGTGATTTTATAACTTGGCTATATTCTCTTTAATTCTGCTCAACAATTGCTCAAGGACCTTTTCCCGCATTAGTGCGGCTGAACGAAATTTTGAAAATCTCAATCTCAGCATTATCATTGAAGATTTCAATCCGAATTCAAGGAAGCCATTGAAGAAAAAAACGCCACAANNATCAGCTCATTTTCAATCTTATCAGCGACGCACTCAAATTTTCGCATCCCGATGTACCGCCTAAAATATCTATAACGAGTAAAAACATTAAATATAGTAAGCTCGGTATTGCAAACCTGCGGCCTCAAAAACCATCCCGCCATATCAATATTACAAATAGCGATATTGGCTTTGAAAAGGAACACAGTGAACAAATTTTCGAAGTCTTCCAACGCCTGCATGGTAAAGATAAATTTCCAGGCACAGGCATCGGGCTTGCTATGGTAAAAAAATTGTTGAAAATCACAACGCTATCATCACGGCAACTGACGAAGTTAATAAAGGAGCACCATTTGATATTTACATTCGAGCATCTTGACGGTAACCCTAATTCTTTGGATACGCTGACAATATGTGAATGTTGTAACTTATTTACATAATTGTATAACTTCAAACAGGAAAAGGTTATTTTATGGCTCAATCTGTATAAGTTGCGGGTGTCCATGATATATATCAGTAAACCAATATTAAGTTTCTTACCTTTAGTCACTAAATTGCTGCCGAGAATCGTTTTCTGCAGACGCGGTGTAATTGCCTCCATTAACTCAAATTTTAAAAAAAAATATCATGAAAAAGTTGTTTTACATTTTCGTATTTAGCACGCTTTCAATTGGGGCGTTTGCTCAAAACAAGACCCAAGATTCCAGCATGTCTAAAATGGGTACTACGCAAAAGGACTGCGTTATGATGAGCGGCGGTAAAATGATGATGATGAAAAACGGGAAAATGATGGAAATGGACAAAGACGTGACTATGGCTAATGGTACTGTTTGCATGAAGGACGGTACCTGTAAAATGAAAAATGGCAAAACTATGATGATGAAAGAAGGGGATAAATGTTACATGGATGGGAAAATGAAGAAAATGAAGATGTAACTAAAATCCAACTGAATCTTACCTTTGGGTTGTTATACTATTTGAAGCCCCTATTAAATGAAAATTAAAACCTTTCTTCTTTCATTCCTCGTTGCTTTATTTGTGATGGTAGGGCTGTCTTTTTATGGTTTTAAGCCGTTAATTGACAACGAACCTTGGAAATCAACCCAATTGATAGCTCCGGCCGATTTGGCCAAAATGATTACGGATCAGAATGTAAAACAGCCAATTATTTTTAGCATTGGACCCGGCGCAATAATCAAAGGGTCCATTGAAATAGGGCCTGCAAAGGATAGCGCCAACCTGTCCAAGTTTAAGCAGCAGCTCGCTCATTTGCCTAAAGACGCGGACATTGTAATCTATTGTGGGTGCTGCCCCTTTGAGCATTGTCCCAATATCCGGCCTGCTTTCAGTCTGCTGAATCAAATGAAGTTCACCCGTCATAAATTGCTCAATCTTGAGCACAACATAAAAATTGATTGGATCAATAAAGGATACCCTGTAGTACAATAACCGTCTTCATTACTTTTAATTTCATTGAATGAATACCATCCTTTCCAATAAATATTNNCGCCTGCTCGATCCCGACGGGGATTTGACTGAATATCTTCTAAAAAACGGAGAAGCGACCAAGAGCGAATGCTGGGCATGTTATCATTCCTCTCTTTATACTTTCCAGTTTGGCGCTGATACCATCGGCATCATCCCTTGCATTGTAGGGTCATCTTACGCAGTCCTGGTAGCTGAACAGCTATTTGTATCAGGTTGCAGGTTATTAATTAGTGTTACGTCCGCAGGAATAATCAATGGCCACGATACAGAAAAGCAATTTTCTCTTATCACCTCATCGATTCGGGACGAAGGCACCAGTTATCATTATCTGCCTCCCGGGAAGGCTTCCGTTCTGAACCGGGATCTTTTTGATCCCCTTCATGAACTTGTACAGAAAGACGATTGTCCTTATTTTGAAGGGACGAGTTGGACTACTGATGCGCCCTACAGAGAGACTCTTTCCTCTATTGCTGCTATGAAGGAACAAAACATTACTTGTGTGGAAATGGAGGCGGCCGCCTTATACGCACTCGCAGAAGCAAAGCATTTTAAAATTCTCTGTTTTGCACATCTCACCAACTCCATGGCACAAAAAGAAGGCGATTTTGAGAAAGGTGAGGCATTTGGAAGCATAGACACTTTAAACCTCCTTTCCTATGTGCTAACGCATTCACGTATAAACCAACTTACTAAGGAGCAGGAAAAAGATCATTGGGAATACATTTATCGCACAAAACAACCCGAGGAAGTAAGCTGGACGGAGGATGTGCCTGTGACCTCTCTTGAATTCATTCATGGATTTCAATTGCCAAAAAATGCCAGGATCATTGATATAGGCGGCGGAGACAGCAGACTCGTCGACTTCCTGCTTGATGAAGGTTTCGAGGATATAACAGTCCTTGATATTTCCGGAATGGCATTGGACAGGGCCAAGCAGCGATTAGGAGACCGCGCAACAAAAGTAAAATGGGTGGAGCAAGATATTACCGCGTTTCGGCCTGTTGCCTCCTTTGATCTATGGCATGACCGTGCCACTTTTCATTTCCTGACGACAAAAGAACAAATCGTAAAATATCTCTCCATAGCCAGGCATAGCATTATAACGAACGGCTATTCGGTGATAGGGACATTTTCCGATAAGGGCCCCCAAAATTGTAGCGGCCTGCCCGTTCGCCGATATGATGAGCAGGATTTAACAGAGGAACTTTCCCACGGATTTAAAAAAATACGCTGTATTACCGAAGATCATATCACCCCATTTCAGACCAAGCAAAATTTCCTTTTTTGTTCCTTCAGACGAAATTAAACGATGATTGAATTAGAAAAATGGGTCCACGGAATCCCTTCTGAAAACCCTAAATATGGTTGCCAATTAATATAGACGAAATGAACGAATTTGGCATACTTACATCCGGTATTTTTAACTCGTATTTGTCAACCAAAATCGGCCTGGCATCTTCTCGTAACGGCACAATGACCAATGACTTAGTTTTCTTTTGAACTACATGCAACATTCCATCTCTGAAGTCCTCAACCTGTATGTTTGAAAAATCACTAAATCTAAATCCAGTCAAACAAGCTAGGATTAAAAGATCCCGGAATTTGGTCAGAAAAGGGGTCGCAGATAAGTCCAGATGATAAATTCTCGATAGTTCGTCCCACGATAAGTATACGTTATCAACTTCCTCACCCATTCCTTTAAGAAAACTTAGATCGGAAAAGGGGATAATTTTCTGGGACATTCGGTCCCTTAAAAAAGTTTTCAATAGTTTGATGGTTTTACAGATTGTATTAACTTTAAGACCTTTGACAAGATGGTTGCGTCGAACTAAGGGGAAGTCGCATGTCAAATATTTGATAAACCGCTCATAGAAGCGCGCACCAAAACCATCAAAGGTTATTGATTCTTTTTTATATTCCTGATAACTTAATAGGTGTTTTTTCGCATTTCGGATTGCTACAAGTGTGGATTCATTTACTAATCCTGATTTGCTGCGTATATAATCATCAATTTGATAAAATACATTCAATTTATTATACGCATATCCTACTTGTTCCATGTATTTATCATCGGGTTTTCTAAAATTTTTCTAAAGAAAGTGAACCGAGCATGTATTTGCCTTAGTTAGTGCGAAGTCAATTATTTTTTCCGCTTTTCGGAGCTGCTCGCGCAACTGCGCTCCTAATGTTTTGTGATCACCAAATTCAGCAGGTAAATTGACAGAAATAGTTGAAGTTTTCCTATTCCAATAAATTTCCTGAATTCCTATACCCGTACCTAATGCAATTTTCCTGGTCGGTGCATAACAATACTGAAGGTAAATTAGATGGGTACGATTTTTGCGCATTTCACGCTTTTTGATGATCAGTTTTAATGGATGTCTCATTGTTTAAGATGAAAGTTAAAATATATTTCCTGTGGGTGGTAATTGAGAAGATATTAATTGAATAAGAGGCCTCAATCGTGACTTTTATCACTGTTTGATGCCATACTGCTATTTAAATTGCAACCAATATACAATGCAGTATTATAGAGATTAACTATGTAGAGTGATTCAAATTAAAAAATCTGTATTGGCACCATTGATTTGGTAATTTTTAAATTTAAAAGTAGCTAGATGAAATACATAATAGTAGGAGCTGTAGCAGGAGGAGCCAGTGCGGCAGCCCGATTGAGAAGACTAGATGAGCATGCCGAGATCATCATTTTCGAGAAAGGAGAATATATTTCATATGCCAATTGCGGATTGCCTTATTACATTGGGGATGTCATCAAGGATAGAAATAAACTATTCGTGCAAACTGCGTCCGCATTTAATAAGCGGTTTAATATTGATGTGCGAGTCATGACAGAGGTTACTAACATCGATCCCTTAAATCATACTATAACGGCTATTAACCATGCAACTGGTGAACTATATGAGGAAAAATACGATAAATTGATCCTGTCCCCAGGTGCAGAACCCCTTCGCCCCCCTTTACCGGGAATCATGAGCGAAGGCATATTTACGCTTAGAAACGTAAATGACACCGATTTCATCAAAGCTTATATTCAGGAGAAAAAAGTAAAAACCGTATTAATAATTGGTGCAGGATTCATAGGCTTAGAAATGGCGGAGAATTTCTTTGGTCTTGGTCTAAACGTAACCATTATTGAAATGGGTAATCAAATCCTTGCGCCGATAGATTTCCCCATTGCAGCTATTGCACAACATCACATTAGGTCTAAAGGAGTGAGCCTTTTGCTAAATACCGGAGTAACTGGGTTCTCGAAGAATGGAGATCAAATATTAGTAACCGTAAATAACGGCGCTGAGCTCCAGGCGGATATGGTTCTTCTATCTATTGGAGTTCGTCCGGATACCCGACTTGCCTTACAGGCAGGTCTTAAAATAGGGTCAAGTAAAGGGATATGGGTGAATGAATATTTACAGACCTCAGAACCAGATATTTATGCTGTCGGAGATGCGATTGAGTTTGAAAATCCAATAACCAATCGATCTATGATCACCTATCTAGCGGGGCCAGCCAATAAGCAGGGGCGAATCTGCGCTGATAATGTCGTTTTAGGCAACGCTCGATCTTACCACGGGTCTATCAATACGGCTATCGTTAAAGTGTTTGATATGACTGTTGGTACTACGGGTACTGCTTCCAAACATTTAAGTGCAGCCAATATAAATCATATTGTATCTACTACTCACAACGGCTCGCATGCAGCATATTATCCAGATGTCAAACAAATGACCATTCAGATTGCATTCTCGCCAAAAAATGGGCAATTACTAAGCGCTCAAATTGCAGGATACGATGGAGTTGATAAACGCCTTGACATTCTATCTTCTTTCATTACACAAAAAAAAACTATCTACGAACTAATTGAATTTGAGCAGGCATATGCTCCGCAATATTCGTCAGCCAAAGATCCTGTAAACATGGCAGGCTTTGTTGCGGAGAACATATTGCTTGAACGGCTAAATATCTTTTATTGGAATGAAGTGGAAAACATTAAAGTAGATGGTGTCCTGGTAGATGTTCGCCGAAAAGATGAATTTGAAGCTGGTCACATAACCTCGTCGATCAACATACCAGTTGATGAAATCAGAAGCAGGCTGAATGAATTGACCAAAGAACAAAATATCTATATCTATTGTGAAGCTGGATTAAGAGGGTACCTTGCCCAACGGATATTAAAGCAGCATGGATTTAGGAAAGTAAAGAATCTTTCAGGTGGATACCAATTATGGAAAATATGCGCTGAGGAATTCGGCTTAGTAAGCCAATAGAATATCCAATACTTTATGTTCGTTTTTTTGATGGTATACAAGCTTTAACCCGAAATCATGGAGAGTCATAATAAGGAATAGGGCTAATTTGATAAAAATATACCTGTTCTATGAGCCATCCAGATCATAGCTTGTCTATTTCTGAATTTGATTATACCAGAATCAATATTAATGGGCTTAAATTCCCAAAAAACAAACTAATCCAGATTATACGTAATTTCTGATGATGCTTAAATGTATAGGATAATGAAGGTGACTTCTCTTCTTCTCGTCGGCGTTCAACTGAGCTGCATCGCATTTTTCTTAATAACAGCGAACTTTTCATCGTTCCACTTTTTAAACTGGTTATTGTTGCTGGGATCTTCAGTTTTGGGTCTTGTTGCACTAGCAGTAATGCGCTTAAGCAATTTCAGCGTAATGCCAGAACCAAGGATCCGATCAAACCTTGTCAAGAATGGACCTTACGCCTACATTAGGCACCCAATGTATGCCTCATTACTTCTATTTTGCCTATCATTTTTAATAAACTCCTTTACAATAACCAAGCTTCTGATCTATGTTGTATTAGCGGCTCTTTTGATATTCAAGATTAGAAAGGAGGAAAAATATCTTATAACTACCCACGCACAATATTCTTCTTATATTAAAACAACAAAAAGGTTAATCCCTTTTATTTGGTAGCGATCATTCGAACAAGAGCTGCTTTACCCTTATGAAATTTCCCTTCATTTAATTCAATATTCATTTCATCCAAAAGGACGATTGTTAGGCTTCTAAAATCATCCCGCAGGTCTTCAATGG
>PLCH01000478.1 GCA_003135585.1 Chitinophagaceae bacterium | reverse complement strand
CGGCTATACAAACCCTTCTTACCTTTGTTCTAAGATGTACATGGATAGTTATATCATTGTGCATTTGTGCAGCAGACAAGTGGACTCTAAAATAAGCGGCTACCGGAAATTATCCTGGTTCTGTTTTAGCAATGGGATTGGCAGATGGCTGGAAGATAAGGTTATCTTTTTAATGCGAGACCCTATATGCAAAAACAAAAAATCTAACAGGGTAATTTGAATGGCTGTCCCCTCTTTATGAAAAAAAATTTTATAAAAAATAAGTTAATTCCTGATTAGTACACGCATTACCATATTGCTGATCGCCCTTTCACTTGGTAAGTTTTGCACCGCACAGACAAAAATGATCACGGGGGCAGTGATGGATTCGGCGACCCATGCTCCGTTACAAAACGTAAGCGTCACCATAAAGAACAGCGCGACGGGAGGGTTGACAGATGCTGACGGCAGATTCAGGGTTAATGCAGGAAAAAACGCACAGAGAATAACGNNCATCACCGGATATCATTCGGCAACCCGTCTGCTTACAGACAAACCCGATCAGCAACTGACGATATTGCTTTCAAAATCCTACACCACCCTGGAAGGTGTCACGGTGAATGCAAAAAAAGAAAAATACAGGAATAAAAACAACCCGGCAGTTGAGCTCATCCGGCAGGTTATTGCAAATAAATCCAAAAATGGGCCCAAGGCGCTCCCTTATTCTTCCTATGAGGAATATGAAAAGATCCGTATGCTGACGGACGGCCCATTCGCCAAGATTACCCAAAACAGGTTTTTAAGAAAATTTCATTTCTTTTTTGAAAATGTTGATACCACGATCGTGCCTGGTAAATCCCTCAATTCCTTATACCTTCAGGAGGTCCTCTCCAAAAATTATTATCGCAAGCAGCCGGAAAAGAAAAAAAAATTGATACTTGGCCGCAAAAGTGTGGATTATGGGGAATTCATTGACATGAAGGGAATAAGCGGGGCTTTGAACATGTTGTATGGAGACATCAATATCTATGACAACACGATTTCAGCATTTACGGTTCAATTTGTAAGTCCGATAGCCGCCCTCGCTCCAACTTTTTATTTTTATTATATCAGGGATACAATTGTTGAAAATGATGTAAAGCTGGTCAAACTGTATTTTACCCCCCGCAATCCGGAAGACCTGCTTTTCCAGGGCACCCTGTACATCACCCTGGACGGGAATTATGCCGTAAGGAAGGTAGAATTTGGCGTCAGCAGGCATGCAAATCTGAATTACGTCCGAAATTTCAGAGTCAGACAGGATTTTGAAAAGGGGCCCGAGGAACACTACTACCTGAAAGAATCTGATATGCTCGCTTCTTTCAGCCCCTTCCCAAAAAGTCCCGGTCTTTTTGGAGAACGAAAAATATCCATTCAACATTTTTCAGATACCCTTTTGCCGGACCCTCTGTTTGACGGACTGGCCGTAGACAGTTTGACCAGGTCATCCGTTCAACCGAACCCTTTCTGGACCGAAGGGCGTCCCTTTCCCCTCAGTGAATCCGAGGCGAGGACCTATGCCAATACAGATAGTTTATTGAGAATGCGGTCCTATAGAAGGCTGATGGATTGGGTCACCTTGTACTTTGTCGGATATAAATCGGCTGGTAAGTTTGATATCGGCCCTATCCATAAATTTTATGCATTTAATCCGGTCGAAGGCCAGAGATTTCGGTTGGGGGGACGCTCCAATGCTAAATTAAGTACACGCTTTTTCACGGAATCCTACCTTGCCTACGGATTAAGAGACGAACGATGGAAATATTATCTGAGCGCATCCTATTCCATTAACAACCGCTCCATTTACAGTTATCCCTTCAACTATTTTCAGGTAAGTTTTTTGCGGGATACAAAGAATCCCGGGCAGGAGGATGTTTTTTCCCAGGGCAATACCTTTTTATCTTCCTTCACACGGGGGTATAATACGAATTGGCTCTACAATGATATTTTCCGCCTGTCCTATGTCCATGAATTCGGCGACCATCTTTCTTATAACCTGGGCACGAAATACTGGAAACAACAACCCGCCGGATCTCTTGTCTATATCCACCAGCCCTTTCCCGGACAATTGGACACCATCCCTGAAATTACGACTGGTGAAATATCCGCAACCCTGCGCTGGGCCCCACACGAGCATTTTTTTCAAAATAAAGAGGAGCGGACAAACATCATCAATAAATATCCTGTTATTACCTTTCAGTACTCAAAGGGGATCAAAGGTTTATATGGAGGGCAGTATGGTTATGATGCCTTTCACCTGAACATTTACAAGCGATTTTTTCTTTCACCCTTCGGGTATTCCGATATAAGTTTTGAGACCAGCTATTTATTGGGGAGCCTTCCTTTCCCTTTACTTATTATTCATCCGGCCAACCAGTCTTATTTCTATAGCCAGCACTCCTACAACCTGATGAATGTCGAGGAATTTGTGAGCGATCATTATGCAAGGGTAAATATTGACCACTTTTTCAATGGTTTCTTTTTCAACAAAATCGCGCTGCTGAAAAAATTAAGACTCCGGGAAGTCATTGGAGCCAAGATATTATATGGTGGCCTGCGAAATGAGAACAATCCACTTTATAACCCCAATCAAATGGTGTTTCCCACAACCAACGGGGTCAGCTCTACTTTTATTCTTGACCGCCAACCCTATCTGGAGGCAAGCGTTGGGGTTTACAATATATTCTCTTTTATAAGGGTGGATCTTATCAAACGGTTTACCTACCTCAACCATCCTAACATTTCTACCCTGGGGCTCCGTTTCAGCAGCAATTTTCATTTTTAAATATTAAGTGGTAAAATTTTGGATGGGGTAGACCTGCACAATTTTAACTTACCAACCAGCTTGTTTATTCTTTTTTGCAGGACCGGTCTTGCAGAATTATCCGGTCAGCTTCCAATGTTTGTGCCCCCTCTAAAATAATTTTTTAGAAATAAATTCATCCGGAAGATCAGGCCGATAATCACCGTATATACGAGAATATTTTGTTTTGGAATATTTCCGCAAAAAGTAAAACAAAAAAATTACAGCCATTGCGCCGATTATTCCTGTCATGGCCAAATAATTTTCTGATACGGCCGACTGCTGGTGGGGGTTTATAACTTTATAATACAGCAGCAGGAGCTGAAAGCTGTTGAATACAAAGTGTCCTGCTATGGCAGGGAACAAACTTCCGCTATACCAGTACAGGTAACCCAAAATAATGCCCAGGATCATCCGGGGAAAAAAACCAAGAAACTGTTCATGGATGGCAGAAAAGATAGCCGCCGTCACCAGAATACCCAGCCAGGGCTTTTTAAATACTTTGATCAATATTCTTTGCAGGATCCCGCNNATAGTTCCTCCCCCACGGCCGCCAAAACCCCTACCAGAAAAATGGTTTTCAGGAGATCCGAGCTGCTTTTCATGTTGATAATATTATCGAGTGTGGCACCTTTGTCAGATTCGCTCTTCTCGATCCAGAGCCTGAGATTTTTCCAGGCCAGGGTCCGGACCGCCTGCGTATTCAGAACGGTCAGCCATTCCACCATTAGGTAGGAACACAATATGATAAGCACCCCCAGGAAAATATAGCTGATCCGGTCCGGCTTTTTCAGGCCTGCAAATTGCAAAGGTTTGGAATCAGCCAGATAAGCAAAAATCAGGGAAGGAAGAAGAAAAAACCCGAAAAACTGGACAATTAGCAAACCCCTTACCACCCCGGCAAATTCCGGTTTTGCATAGTCTTCCGGTGTAAAAGAACCAAAAATGCTCAGGTTAACATGGTTCACCCGCAAAACCAGAAGCGATCCGATCACGGTGGAGATATAGCCGACCACACAGGTGATACAGCCGAAGATCAGTAATTGCATCCAGGCAGGCCTATACTTCAGGTTTGTTTTCATGCGTTATAGTTCGGTCATTCCTGATTAAGTGCATAAATTTGCAGCTCATATTAAAAAGCGAAGATACAGGATAGCCTTCCTTATCAAAAATTGAATAATGCCCGTTCAGATCGGTAACATAACGCTCCCTGATTTTCCTCTTTTGCTGGCTCCCATGGAAGATGTCAGTGATCCGCCTTTCCGCTATGTATGTAAACAAAACGGGGCCGATCTGATGTACAGTGAATTTATCTCGAGTGAAGGACTGATCCGTAATGCCATCAAAAGCCGTGAAAAACTGGATTTCCATGAATACGAACGGCCTTTTGGTATTCAGATCTTCGGAGGGGATGAAGAAGCAATGGGGATGTGCGCTGCAATCGTGGATTCTACCAATCCGGATATGGTGGATATCAATTTCGGTTGTCCGGTAAAAAAAGTCGTTTGTAAAGGCGCCGGGGCAGCCGTCTTGAAAGATACCGCCTTGATGATCCGGCTTACAGAGGCAGTGGTAAAGTCTACAAGGCTTCCTGTAACCGTCAAAACAAGACTCGGATGGGATGACCAATCAAAAAATATTGAGGAAGTGGCGGAACGCCTGCAGGATGCCGGGATCAGGGCATTGAGCATTCACGGCAGAACAAGATCGCAATTGTATAAAGGCGAAGCGGATTGGACCCTGATCGCCAAGGTGAAAAACAACCCGCGCATCAGGATTCCCATTTTTGGCAACGGAGATATTGACTCGCCTGAAAAAGCACTGGCCTATAAGAACAGTTACGGGATCGACGGGATCATGAGTGGCCGGGCCGCGATCGGCTACCCTTGGATATTTAATGAAATCAAATATTTTCTTCAAACCAGGGAACGTAAACCCCCTCCTTCCATTGAGCAGCGCATTGACGTCATACGCCAGCACCTGCAGGGGTCGGTGGCATGGAAAAAAAATATTCTTGGCATATTGGAAATGCGCCGCCATTATTCCAACTACCTGAAAGGTTTGCCCAACATAAAAGAATACCGTAAAAAATTGGTCACGCTCCTGACCACCGAAGAAATTAACGAGGTATTGGATGAGATTCTCCAGGAATACACTGGCTTTGAATTTTTGAAGACAGAAATCAAGCTGGTGAATTACCATGAAAAATGCACAGCCTGAATTTTTTTTGTAACTTCAGAAAAACTAATTGCTATATGAACACCCGCGAACAACAGGTGCGTACCTGGTCTATGCTTTGTCATCTGTCAGCCCTGGCAGTTCTCCTGTTTCCTTTTGGGAATATCTTAGGACCGCTGCTGATCTGGCAGATCAAGAGAAATGATTTGCCTGAAATAGATCCTCATGGTAAAGAATCATTGAATTTCCAGATCACGGTCCTGATCATCACATTGGTTTTTTCTTTTTTCCTGTTCAGCACGCTTGGCTATGGAGCGCTTGTCGGAAGTCCGTGGATGATGTTTGGCGGAGGTTTCGGATTGGGATTCGTGTTGGCACTTGTCAAGCTTTTATCCTTCCTATTGGTAGTGGTTGCAAGCATTAAAGCCAACAATGGTGAATTGTTCCATTATCCCTCCATCCGGTTTTTAAAATAAGGAATCTTCGCCAGAAGGATTAATCCCGGTTTCATTGCAAGATGGCATGTATGACATCCTTACTCAGGGGTGATACCGAAGGGTCGAAATAGTGGGTGAGTATTCCGTTTTCATTTACGAGATATTTTGAAAAATTCCAAACCGGTTGCTGGTCTGTCCATCCATTTTCATTTTTATGAGTCAGCCATTCAAAAATCCNNGGGTCCGTTCACTACGCTGCTTTTTTCAGCAAGCGGGAAACTGACTCCGTAATTTACTTTGCAGAAAAGGGCGATTTCGTCATCGGTTCCTTTTTCCTGCTCTTTAAAATCGTTGGCCGGGAAACCGATAATAATAAGTTTATCCCTGTACGACTCATATAACTTCTGAAGGTCGTCATACTGTGGCGTATAGCCGCAATCTGATGCGGTATTCACCAGCAGGATCTTTTTTCCCCTGAACTGCTCGAATTTTATATCTTGGCCATGAGGGGCAGGTGTTTTCAGGGAATACAGGGACCGGATGGGCCGCAATAAGCCGATATTGGTTTTTATTTTCGGATCACTGCTGAAAATCCTCTTAAAGCCTACAAAAACGGGATAGATTGCTTTTATCATCTTTTGCCTCGCTGTCATCCTTTCTGAATTTTTGTTTACCATCCAAAAATAAATAATACCTGATGCCGTGAATAATATTAATACAAAAACAAAAAGTTTTAGTTTATGGTTATTCATCTCTTTTTACCTGCAAGGCTACCTGATTAATAATTTAAACCATTTCAATTTTCCACCAAAGGGTGGATACCTGATCCCCGGGTCAATCCAGGTGGATGATTTCATAACAGCCTTGGCGTGGGTAAATGTGTCAAAAGAAAATTTGCCATGATAAGCGCCGATACCACTGTAGCCAATGCCCCCGAAAGGAAGATGATCATTCGCAAAATGCCAGGCAGTATTGTTTATGCAACCACCTCCAAAGGAAACCGCTTCGATCCAGGCTTTCTCCTTTTTGGAACTGGTAGTAAAAACATAAAAAGAAAGCGGATTTGGATTTCGACGGATGATAGCAATGGCCTGTTCCATCCCGACAAAGCCGAAAACCGGGAGCACCGGTCCAAATATTTCTTCCTTCATCAGCGGGGCATCAAGGGAGACATCTTCCATAATGGTCGGAGCCAGAAATAATTTTGCCCGGTCATGCTGTCCTCCGAAAACTATATTCCCCTGGGACAGGTAACTCAGTAGTTTGTCAAATCGTTTTTCGTTGATGATCTTACCATAGCCGCTGCTCGACCCCGGATCCTCACCAAAAAATTCGGTGATCGTTTGCTTCAGCTTTTCAACAAAGGGTTTTTTTATTGTTTCATCAACCAGGACATAATCCGGTGCTACACAAGTCTGACCGGTATTAGCGAATTTTCCAAGCGCAATACGGCGCGCAGCAATACTGATATTCGCATCGGCTTCTATTACCGCCGGGCTTTTGCCTCCTAATTCCAGTGTGACTGGAACCAAATCAGAAGCCGCGAGCTGGTACACCGCCTTACCCACAGGAATACTGCCGGTATAAAATACATGATCGAAACGGAAGGATCGCATTAGCGCAGGCACCAGCTCAGAGCCATCACCCTGCGCAACCTGAATATATTCAGGCGAATAAATCTCCCGGATTATTTTTTCAATAACCGCCGCGGTAGCAGGCGCAAGTTCCGATGGTTTTAACAACACGCAATTCCCGGCCGCAATGGCCCCTGCCAGTGGAATCAAGGACAGTTGAAAGGGATAATTCCAGGGAGAAATAATAAGCACCACCCCAAGAGGATCCCGATAGATCCGGCTGGAGGCGGGCAGATTCATCAGATTTGTCGGCATAGCCTGGGGCTGCATCCACTGCCTCAGATTTTTCAATGTCAGGTTTATTTCAGCGATCAGCAGGCCGGTTTCTGTGGCGTAGGCTTCTTCCGTATTTTTTTTCAGGTCAAGGTATAATGCCTTAAAAATCTCTTCTTCATAGGCCAGAACCGCCGCCTTGAGTTTTTGCAATTGCAAAATCCGGAAATCATATGATCTTGTCGAGCCCGTTTCGAAATAGGAACGCAAAGCTGTAGGAGAAGGTAGCATCCTGAATCATTTACTTATTGTAATTTACTGCAAATCCATTCATGGAGGGGTTCCGGTTTTTGAATTATATATGCGGACTAAAGCCCTTAGAGGTCTGGTCACTGAAAAAAAATCATGAAGGACCCAAAGAAATTTATCCGCCGGCTTTAAGTGCCAGAAGATTTCCAAGGGCTTTACCGGTGCGCACAAGATTTTTTTCCGTGTTCCGTATAGCCTCCTCCCTTTCCATTGGCTCCTGGCCGATAGCCATTAATATATCAAAATAGTCCTCTAGCTCGGTTTCCCTATCCAGGGGCACTTTTCCCGCCAATCCTATTACCGGAATATTTTTTTTCTTTGCCCGTCTCGCCACACCGAAAGGAGCTTTGCCCTCCAAGGTTTGAATATCAATGCTTCCTTCAGCTGTAATTACCAATTGCGCTTTCTGCAAGACCTCATCAAAACCGGTCAGGTCCAGAAAAAATTCTATTCCGCTCA
>PLCH01000009.1 GCA_003135585.1 Chitinophagaceae bacterium | reverse complement strand
CTTTTTCCGCAATTTCCTCGTTCGCATCCTTAATGTGTTTTTCGGCGAGCTTTACTTCCAACTGCTGCATTTCAATTTCCTTGTTGATCGCCTCAAATTCCCGGCTGTTCTTTACGTTCTGGCTTTGCTTGTCATACTTTTTGATGAGCAAATCCGCCTCCTTCATGATTTCTTTTTTCTGATTGATAAACTCCTGGATGCCGTTGATTTCCTCTTCGATGCGTGTTTGGCGCGCATGCAGCCCGAGGATCTCATCTTCGAGGTCGCTTACTTCCATCGGTAATTCACCTTTGAGTACCTGGTACTCATCAAGTTTGGATTCAATTTTCTGCAGGCTGACCAGGGAAGACAATTTTTCTTCAACAGAGTATTCTTTAACGTTCGCCATAGTATTGTTTAATTTGAAAGTTCAAGCTTGGAAAAAGTAGTGAACAGGATTGGTATTAACGGTTGTTTTTTGGACCGCAAAGTTAGGGTATTTTTCCCGTAAAATATCATAGAGGAGGTCAATCGTGTACTGCTCGCTTTCGAAATGTCCCAGGTCCGCGATCAGGAGCTGATCCCCGGCATCAAAAAATTCATGGTATTTTAAATCTGCCGTTAGAAATACGTCCGCTCCCCCGGCTAAAGCTTTGGGAATGAGAAAACTACCCGCACCTCCACAAAGAGCACACTTTCTGATTGGACGGTTTCTGAACCTTGTGTGACGTATAACAGAAACCCTGAAAGTTTCCCGGACAAGGGTCAGAAATGCCTTTTCATCCATTTCCTCCGGCAAATCCCCAATCAGTCCCGATCCCAGGGAAGGGTCTCGATTGGCCAAGTCCAGGATATCATAAGCCACTTCTTCGTAGGGATGGGCACTGATCATGGCTGCCACGATCGATGTTTCCAAAAAAGCCGGGAAAATGGTTTCCAGCCGGGACTCTTTTTCATAGTGTCTCCTATCTTCCTCTCCTACAAATGGATGAGCTCCTTTTCCAGCTTTAAAGCTCCCGGTCCCTTCGGTGATAAAGCCGGCCTCACTATAATTGCCGATATGGCCTGCACCTGCCCTAAAAACTGCATCCCGTACTTTCTCCAAATGTGTGTCTGGGACAAATACGAACAATTTTTTTAGCCCGGCGGGAACAGGGTTCATCACTTTTTGGTTAATCAAACCGAGCAGTCCGGCCATTTTCCCGTTTACCCCCCCAATTACATTATCTAAATTCGTGTGAATGGCATAGATGGCGATATCATTTTTGATGGCGGCGATAACTGCTTTGCCGACGTAATTATCAGCCGAAATCTTTTTTAGTCCCCCGAAAATTATGGGATGGTGTGTGACTACAAGATTGCATTTTCTTAGGACCGCTTCCATCACCACGGCATCCGTTGTATCCAGGGTGACCATTACTCCCGTGCACTCCCGGGCGCTGCTGCCTGTCAGCAACCCGCAATTGTCATAGCTTTCCTGGTAGACCAGGGGTGCAAGGGACTCCAGAAAGGAAAGGATGGCAGTAATATTCATAATCATCTTGTCCCTTCAAAGATAAGGGTGTCCTTAAAAAACAGGGGATGCAAATTTATTAACATTAAAGGGTGAATTGATAAATTTTCGTACTTTTTGTGTCCTTTTTCCCTTCCCCTGTCAAATCGATTCATTCCTAACATCAAAAAATTTTTTATGAAAAAATTATTGTTCCTTTTTCTCCCGGCGGCTTTGCTATTGAGCTTTTCTGTTCCATCCGGTTCACTGACAAAAGAAGAGCGCGAAAGTGCAGTTAAAAGTTTGAAAGAAACCAAGGCCAATCTTTTACAAAGTGTCAAAGACCTGTCAGACGCCCAGTTAAATTTTAAGGCAGCACCCGAACGCTGGTCTATAAAAGAATGCGTGGAGCATATTACCCTNNTAAAGCATCCCTGAAAGGGGCCGCCACTCCGGAAAAACGCTCCGAGATCAAAATTACCGATGACGGCCTGATGAAAATCATGACAGACAGATCCCAGAAGCAGACAGCTCCCGAGCCCTTCCGCCCCGAAAAATACCAGGTTGCGGAATTCAAAGATGTAGTAAAAGATTTTACTGCGGAAAGAAATGAACTGATTGATTACGTGAAAAAAACGGATGAGGATATGCGCAACCACACTGTAATTATGCCATTTGGAACCATTGACAGTTACCAGTTGGTGTTGATGATCAGCGGGCATTGCAACCGGCATACACAGCAGATCAATGAAGTCAAAGCGGATCCGAATTATCCAAAGAATTAAGTTTTACTGAATAATTTTTTCCACCCTTGTCAACTTGCCGTCTTCATTGATGCCTTCCAGTATTATGCGTAGTTTGCGGGAGACATCATTGTTATAAAACTGGATGGTGGTTTTTTTATTGTTTTTATCCACCAGGATAAAGGGGTTCCAATACAGGGTGGCCCTGCTGTCTTCAGTTTCTTTCAGATCTGCATTGATACCATAATCGGGGGAAAAAAATTCTTTTGTGAGCGAATACCCCACAAGACGGATTCTCTCAAGACCCCTGATGGAAGGATCCGACTGGCGCTCACCCCCTTTTTTGGTATAGACCGCAATCGTGCCTCCCCCGCCTCCAAAGCCAATGGCGGTACCGGGACGAAATACTTTTACCATTGCTATATCGGACACGGAAGTAGATTTTAACTGGGAAACGTCAACCTGCATTTCATTCAGGTATAAAGTTGGCGCTGAGCCCCTCCATTGGAGGGAGGCACTATTTCCATTGGTCGATATTACAAGTCCAGCTACTT
>PLCH01000440.1 GCA_003135585.1 Chitinophagaceae bacterium | reverse complement strand
GGGGTAGTTCACTATCACAAAACGTTGCTAAAATACCTTCAACCAGTTTAGTAAAGACCCGACCTCTGTTAAGCGTCCGTCATCGCTTTTTGGGAATTGTTTCAGTAATAGCAAAGGGAGTGATGGATAAAAATCGTCTGAATAACAAAATTCACAATAATTACCAAGGAAATATTGAATTAATGAAAGTAGGACGTTTTCTGCCTAAGCGATTCGTAATAAGCCTTCCAATCATTTCGGAATTTCGGACTGGGTCCTTTAAGTAAAATGATGTAGCTGGCAAATTCACGTGCGTATGGATTAGTAATGCTATCTACCACCTCAGCTGAACGGAACTCATGAATAAAGTCCGAATGGATTTCCTCCCGAAAATCTGTTGCCAGAATGACGATATTACTTTGGTAGAAATCAGATGGAGTCCAGAATAAGAAGTTAGCCGAGTGTCCCATAACGGAAGGTAAATGATACGGTGGCCCGTAATAGGTTACGGCGCCGGCTTCTCCGTAATTGTCACAATCCAGTATGGTTTGGCTTTTTTCCCCGCTGTCAAGTGCATTATACACTTTGGCAATTTTTTCTGTCATTTCCTCCCAGGATAGCATATCCGCAAAATCCTGAGGCAGGGCATGGTCTTTCTGATCCTCCCAACGAAGAAAACCCAATTTACGGAATACGCTGTTCTTCGCATAATAGGCTGCCAGTTGCTGAGGGGGAAGGTATGGCAGTGCCACTGTATTAATAAAGCAGCCAAATCCAAATACGAAAAATAACATTGGGTAGCGGACCAGGGTCCTGCTACTCTCCGTCCAGCGTTCCAGAAAGACGGCCCCGAAGCCAAAAAGGATAGGATAAGCACCCATGCCGTAATAACTCTTACCGTGTCCAGCGAGGAGAATAATAATGACAATTAGAACTGCCCACCCGATAAAGCGGTAAGGTTTACCCGCTGGATGGAAACTTACCCAAACCAGTCCTGAAACCCAAATAAATATACCAGGAAGATTGAAAAGGAACTGGTCCTTTAAAAAATCAGCCTGGCTCACCTTTTCCAGTTGCTGGTGCTGCAATTCCTTCATGTGGTAAACCACCGGAAATCCGTGCATGTACTGCCAGATCAGGTTGGGTAGAAATATTCCCAAGCCCAGGAGCATTGCATAAAAAAAATGTCTGTTCAGGAGTATTTTCCTTTCTTTGGTCAGGAGCAGCCCCAGCAGCAGGCTGATCCCAAAAAAAGCAACTGAATATTTGCTCATCATGCCAAGACCCAAAGCGGCGCCGAACAAATACAGTTTCTTCCTGTTCCGCGTCTGGACATAACGAATGAGTCCATAGGCCATCAATGTCCAAAAAAAGACCTCCAGGAAATTGGGTTGAAACATGAAGTGCACGTGAAGGTAATAGCCGAATATAAAAGGCAGAAAGCCAAGAACCAGAGCAAACCACTTCCCTCCCAGCCAAAGGATTAACCTCCCTACNNAAATAAAGATGGCCAAAACTTGATCCAGAAAAGACTCCCGCCAAGCAAATTGGTCAGGTAGCCAAAAACAGACATCATGGGAGGTACTTCCAGGTATCCCCAAGCCATATGCTGACCTTCCGTCACGTACAGGAATTCATCCCTGTGGGGTTCATAGGCGCGACTTTGTACCAGGAAAGGAAGGATGAATTTCAGAAAGGCAAGAAGATATATGAGGTTCACCGCGTTTAGGCGGGGGAATTTCGATCGGGTTATATTCAATGAGGGGGAAATCGTTTGACTCATCCTATCAGGTTTACAGGTATTTATTATCCGAAAAATCCTTTGGCTAAAGCTTTGCTAAAGATAATGACGTAACGGGAAAGCCAATGTTGCATAATAGTAACTTGTTGTTGGCCAGGATGAATTCTAATAATATCATTTAGGACTCGACAAGGTTTTGGAAACATTTGCCGGAACGAATTTCCAAACGGAAACTGGAAACCCAGGTAAATTAAATTTCAGTGAAGAATTGACGGGATTTGTTAAAAAGTCCATGGGTATTGAAATTCGATCGGATTGATATATATTTATTTTTACGCTCAAAAAAAATGGAAAGGATGATTTGGATTCCCATCACGTATATTAAGGAAATTAAAGAATCCGACGAGATATTTTATTCCGAAGACGGCGGTCTTAGCGGTATTTCATATGGCGTCCTTGCGGTCATTGGAAATGAAATTACAGTTACGCCCGTAATAAAAATTGCCGATGACGGCATTCTTGACCCAGCTGACCAGGAGTGGACTATTTTTGATATGGCAGATAATAGTGTCCGCAGTTTATTTTACAGGAAAGAATATATGCCAGAATCTTCTGCTTTCAAAGATTCAAGTACTGCAACTCCAAAAAAATCAAAGGATGATTTGAACAGGGAAGAACAGTCCCGTTGATTTGGTGCTGTGTAGTTTTAATTTGATTCAATAGAAATATTTCTTACTTTTTTCTTCAATAATTACTTATCCTCATTCATTTTAAAAAGCAATGACAGGCTATTGCAATATCCCTGGTGCCAGGTTATATTTTAAAAAAATAGGCAAGGGTCCTCCTATTATTTTCATACATGGCTTTTGCCTGGACCACCGGATGTGGGAAAACCAGTTAAATTTTTTTTCAGATAGCTTTACTAGCCTGGCTGTTGATCTAAGAGGATATGGAAACTCTTCTTATCCTACTGACAAAATATATTCCCATTATGAGGATATTAATGCATTATTGGACATTTTGCAAATCAATCAAGCTGCAATTTTAGTCGGACTATCCATGGGAGCCGGGGTGGTTGCTGATTATGCACTGGCCTATCCTCAAAAGACCAAAGCCGCCGTCTTCGTTGATGGCGTTATCGATGGCTATGTATTTAAGGACTTCAACCTGAGTTACATCTATAAATTGGGAAAAGACGAAGGAGTACTTGCCGCTAATAAAATGTGGTTAAACCATCCGTTATTTGGGCCGGCAAGAAAAAATCCGGCTACAGCTACCCTGCTTGCAAAAATGCTGATGTCCTATTCAGGCTGGCATTGGATAAATAAAAACCCCGTGAAAGGTCTCCATCCTCCGGCTCTTGAGCAGGTACAAAATTTAGTCGTGCCCACTCTTATAATAACCGGTCAATATGATGCTCCGGACTTTCAAGACATTGCTCAAATATTGCATTCCAAAATCAATCATTCCTCAAAAAAAGAAATAGCCGGTGCCGGGCATATGTGCAACATGGAAAAACCAGCCGTTTTTAACCAGATTCTCAAGGAGTTTTTGACGAAATCATAAATAGACAGGCCCCTGAAAACGGACTTTTTTGAAGAAATGCTGCAGGTATCTATCATAGTTCATGCAGGCTTTTTACCTTTTGCCAAACCGTTTTTAACCAAATAATCGTAGCTGTCTCGAATGGCGCCAAACACGTCCGTTGCAGTCTTATCCATTTCAACGATCATCCATTCTGTGTTTCTGCTAGCGGCTTTTACAATTGCAGGAAAATTTTGGGTTCCCTTGCCAACAGCCACCATTGGTTCTGGGTTATCCTTTGGCAATTCATCGTTCCATCTCGCAGGACCATCTTTGATATGCAGCAAAGGGGCACGCTTCCCGAATTCAGCTACTATTTTGGCAGGATCATGTCCCGCTACTTTTACCCAGTAGGTGTCAATCTCAAAAAAAATGTCCGGCTCAACAGAATCCAAAAGCACCTGGTAAACATACCGGCCGCCAATCTTGTTTCTGTACTCCCACCAATGATTGTGAAGCCCGAATTGCAAACCGTTTAATTTAGCAAAATGGTTGGCTTCGTTATAAATTTCAACAAGTTCCTTTGTCCCTTCAAGCGTGCTGTATCGCTTATCCTCGGGCCAACCGTGCCAGATCATTTTTTTACAGTTGAAAGCTTCCGCCGTCTCCAGCATCGAAGATTTTTTATCCCCAATGGGCAGNNCATCCTTTAAATATTTTGCCGCTTCCTTTACCGAAATATTTTCCGGCCAAAAAGCTGTTTCCACTGCTTCAAACCCAATTTCCGCAACCCGGGACAGGGTCTTGGCAATATCATCCTTTATTTCATTTCTTACAGTGTAAAGCTGCAACCCTATTCTGGCAGGTTCAGCTAAAGAATCATAGCCAGATCCAGAAAACCCCCGGGCCGGAAACAGGGAAGCAGTCAATGCACCCAGGCCGACTCTGTTTAAAAATTCCCTTC
>PLCH01000253.1 GCA_003135585.1 Chitinophagaceae bacterium | reverse complement strand
GAAAAATAGCCTTAATATCCTGCTGGGAAAAAATTATGTAGAAATAGCCAGTATCAATAATAATTACGGTATTGCCGGCGGATTCCCGGTAGTGACAGCGTCCTCCAATGATAATGAGCAGACCATAAACATTAGGCAACAATATTCCAACCCTGCAAACAATAAGAATGCTAGTAATGTAAGCTCAAATAACTTTACCGCCGGATTGGCAGCAGGCGTCCTGCTGTCAAATGGGCAAAGCNNAAGTTACTGAAGATCAGACTAAAGATCAATTGGACTCAAGAATACAATTGATTGTTGCCAATGTGATGTTGAAATATTATGATATCATAAGGCAGCAAACTTATGCTCGCACATTGGAGAGTTCTATTGAAGTTTCAAAGCAGAAATTGGATATTGTGAAGAAACAACAGAGTGTGGGGATGGCCAATGATGCGGATTTGTTCCAGGCTGAGGTGGACCTAAATACGCAGATTCAAACGCTCGGATCCCAGCAATTGGTGGTCGATCAGGATAAAATGGATCTGCTGACCCTTCTCAATTTACCGGCAGATTCAACGGTCATTATAGCCGATACGATTTTGGTAGATAAAAATATCCGTCTTGATACGGTTCTCAATAATCTACCTTCAAATCCTGACCTGATCGCCGCAGACAGACAGGTGGATATCAACCGCTTTATTGAAAAAGAAATAGCTGCCGAACGGTACCCCTCGCTGAATTTGAATGCAGGGTATAATTTCAGCAGAAACCAGAACGCAGCAGGTTTTTCCTTATTAAATCAAAACTATGGCCCCTATGCCGCCCTGGGCGTTTTCATTCCTATTTTTAATGGAGGGATATACAGAAGGCAGCAACAAATTGCGGGAATAAATATTAAGAACGCACAATTGCAAAAAGATACCCTGCTGATTAATTACAGAGCCGATATATTTAAGAACTGGCAAGCTTACCTAAGTAATTTGCAACAACTCGAAAAAGCACAGGAAAATTATGTGCTGTCGCAAAAATTATTGGATTTGGTCCTTAAACGTTTTCAATTAAGACAGGCAACCATAGTCGATGTGAAAAATGCGCAACAAAGCTTTGAAAATTCGGGCTATATCCTGATTAATATCAGCTATGCGGCTAAGGCCGCCGAAATACAATTGAAACGGTATGCCAATAAACTGGAATATTAGCAGCCTTGCGCAACGATCTTTTTAATACTCCGTTTCATGCTGTCTTTTATTTTTTCGCAGCATTCTTTTTGAGATTTGTATCAACCATTTAAAACATCTTATCCATTCGACTAATTTTGTCAAAGAAGGAAATTGGAAGACTTTATTGAAAAAGTAAAAAAGAAAGTTCCCTTTTCAATCACTGTTTCAGTATTCAATGACCTTCATTCATTTTATAACGATAAATAAATCTTTATGAAAAGAAAAGATTTTCTGGTACATGGCTTTAGGTTCCTTGGGCTTGGCACCATTATATTCGGAGCGTCTAAATATAAGGCAAGCGGGAATGACTATAGCTTTGCATATAAGACCCATGGATGCCCGGTTACACCAACTGCGGAAGAGGGTCCTTTTCCTTACCCGGGAGGAGAAAAAACCAATCCGTTTTTTAGGAGTGACGTAAGAGACGGGCAAACAGGCGTACCTCTTCTTTTTTATTTTTCGGTTGTAAATACAAATAATAATTGTGCGGTTGTTCCCGGTGCAAGGGTGGACATCTGGCATTGTAACAAGGATGGTTATTATTCAGGCTATGGGCGGCAGACCGGGAAACTTGGCACTCAAAATCATGTTGGCAAAACCTGGTTAAGGGGGTATCAAAAGTCTGATTCCAAAGGTCAATTGAATTTTGAAACAATTTATCCCGGATGGTATCCTGGAAGAGCTACTCATATTCACCTGGAAGTTTTTGTTAATAAGGTTCTAAGAAAGCAGGTTCAATTAACATTTCCTGAAACTTTGTCGGATAAAATACACAGAACCCCTTTGTACGGGACACATGGGATAAACCCGGTAAGAAATGATTCTGATTTTGTATTTGGAAATTCTGTAAAAGATTTAGTAAATGAAACAGTTTCTATTTCAGGAGATGATACAAAAGGTTACATCTCTAGTTATACGATCGGCCTGGACCTTTGACAGAAAGTATGATTGAGGGTAAGGTTAACTTCAGTAATGCCTAAGTTGCCCTAGTGGAACTAAAGTATGAACCGGCAAAGTTGTCAGAGCCGATTTAGATTGTTTTGTAAATATTTTTAAATTGAAATCAAATGAAACCTATTAGTTTTTACATTTTTCTTGCAATCGTTGTGCTGGATGTATCTGGTTGTTTTGCCCAGGAAGGAAACTGGGAAATCATCAAAACGAAAAATGATGCTATTCCCAGGAGCGAAGGAGGTTTGGCTGTATCCGAAGGTAAATTGTACATGATAGGTGGAGATGGAAGTTTACTGGTGGAAGTACTGGACCCTCAAACTTTGGTGTGGTCTAAAAAATCATCAGCGCCTATTGCAATGAATCATTTTCAGGCCACCAGCTATAACCATAAGATATATGTATTGGAAGCTTTTTCCGAAGGGGGTTTCCCAAATCAAATACCCATGTCCCATGTCTATATCTACGACACTGATAAAGATGTGTGGAAGAAAGGAGCTGTAATTCCTTCGGAAAGAAGGCGCGCCGGAGCAGGTGCAGCCGAATATCACGGGAAAATGTATCTGGTAGCAGGAATTCAGCACGGTCATTCGAGCGGGACAACGAATATGTTTGATATGTATGATCCCCAAACAGATTCCTGGATATCGTTGCAGGATGCCCCTCATATCAGAGATCATTGTTCTGCAACGGTGATAAAAGATAAATTATACGTCGTAGGCGGAAGAAATACGAGTTACCATGAATCGAATAATTTCATGGCCTTTTTTAGTAAAACGGTGCTTGAGGTGGATTGTTATGATTTCAAAACAGGAAAATGGACAACTCTAGATTCAAAACTTCCCCTGGGAAGTGGGGGAGGAGCCGTAGTGAATTTGAATAATAAGCTCTATTATATTGGAGGAGAAAGAGCGACAGACAGTTTGCCAAATGCACCACGGAAAAATACTTATTATCTCGATCCTTCCACCAAGGACCAGTGGACCGAAACCGATAGCCTTAATAAAGCCAGGAACGGAATGGCTGCGGTGGTTTGGAACAATAGCATTTATGTGGCCGGGGGAGCAGGTGGTGGCCCGGGCGGACCTCCTCCAGGAAACAATCCAAATGGATTGCCGCTACCGCCAGGTGGAAGCGCAATGAATAGCCAGCAAGCAGGCCCCGCCTCCCTTGAAATCTTTATTTTGAAAAATAAATAGTATTAGAAAGTAAGGAAAGTTGACAGAAGTTTTAAATCGATTTTCTTCAAAGAGNNTGATTTTTTGCGCGCAAACTAAAAACGCAAACTCTCGGATTTATTTATAAAAAGCAATTGAAATTAAAATTTTTAATCGCCGGCGGAGGGCATTCTAAAATAATGTCTGAACCCCGTACATGACTTTTATTTCATGTTCCAACAACCATTTCTTGCGCCAGATTCCTCCGGCGTACCCCACCATATCGTTTTTGGAGCCAATGACCCGGTGACATGGAATAATAATAGCAATATTGTTTTTGCCGTTGGCGGAGGCGGCTGCACGTATGGCTTTTGTATCACCGAGCCTCCTGGACAATTCAAGGTG
>PLCH01000325.1:730-2859 GCA_003135585.1 Chitinophagaceae bacterium | reverse complement strand
CCGAAAGATTGACGATAGCCGCCTACGAAAATGCCGTAAGTGCCGCCGAACGAAGAGCCATTCTTAATAAAGAAAAAGAAACTCAGGTCTGGATGAGCGATCTGGTTGGCATTGTTCCTTCTATTACAGGGAAAATTGAGCTGGTTTATGAAGGTGAACAGGAAGGACCCTATCAGGTTGCCTTTAATCTGCTGGAAAAAGCATTCCGTTCGCAGTTTATCAATTATTTCCCCAACCCTGATCAATTAAAAAAGCGCAAGGCTGGAGAAAGCAAAGAAGAAAATCCCTTCAAATCGGTCACCGGATGGTTTGATAAAGGGAACCTGTTGAATTTATTCTTTAATACAAAGGATGAAGAAAAGGTTCAGCAGCTTTACAAAGTGGATGGGCTTCATGCGCTTGTCAAAAAATATTTCAAACTTGCCAATGAAAAAGAAGCTGCCTTATTAATGGAATTCGTATTGCATGGGCTTTCTGCCTATTCCCTTATCAGTAAAAAGATCGTGGAAGGAAAAATTGAATTCAAAGATTTGATCGGTTCAATGGTGAATCTTGGATCAGGTACCTATAGCACGGATGATGATTATGGGGATGACTTCAAATGAGGCCGACCAGAAATATCAAAACCGGTATCCCCGGCTGATTCCGGCGGAAGGAATGTATCCGCACCTCCATTGAAATCCAATAATTGGAGTAAAAGCTGCACGGAAGCTGAATCATTTTGGTACAGATAAATCATAAGTTATGGATGTTTCCATTCTGACATGTCTGTTCAAAAACCTGCTGCTCAGTGGATGTTAGAGGCTATACAATATTCACTTCTCTTTCCAGTTGGATAGCAAACTTTTGTTTTACGCTTTGAAGAATTTTTTCGGCAAGTTCTTCAATCTCCTTACCCGAAGCATATCCGTAATTGACCAATACCAATGCCTGTTTTTCATGACAGCCCGCGTCCCCCTTTCGGAAACCTTTCCAACCACATTGTTCAATCATCCAGCCTGCGGCCAATTTTACCTTTCCGTCAGGATTTTCATAACCTGGTAAATCCGGAAATTTCCCTTTTAAACTGAGGAATTTCGATTTCGAAATTTCCGGGTTCTTAAAAAAGCTTCCGGCGTTCCCAATCTTGGCCGGATCTGGCAATTTGGAAGAACGGATATTGATTACCGCCTGGGAAATCGCTTTTATACTTAGTTTTTTTACCCCCATTTTTTCCAACTCCTCCTCAATGGCTCCATAGCTTATATTAAACCGGGGAACCTTATTTAACCGGAAAGTCACATTCAGTATCACAAATTGTCCTTTGTACTACTTTTTGAAGATACTGTCGCGGTACCCGAATTTGCAATCATTCACGGTTAGCCTATATACTTTTTTATCCTTTAAATGGAAGGCGTCCAGTTCATCGAAGACTTCTTTTAATTCCACCCCATACGCCCCAATATTCTGCATCGGACTGGCACCGACTTCACCAGGTATTAGAGAAAGGTTTTCCACACCAGCCCAGTTGCGCTGGATACTATAGGAAACAAACTGGTGCCAGTTCTCCCCCGCTCCGGCCCTTACGTAAAGGTGATGTTCGTCCTCTTTTATTAATTCAATGCCTTTAATCTTGTTTTTTAATACCCAACCATTGTAATTTTTAGTGAAAAGGATATTACTGCCGCCCCCCAGGATAAGGGTTGGAGGGCGGGTTATGGAAACCAGGAGCTCAGTTAATTCTTCCGTGCTGGAAAAAGCAGCAAAATAACGGGCTGCAACGTCTATTCCGAAAGTATTAAATTGTTTGAGAGAAATATTTTGCTGAATTTGCATAATGGGTCCTAATACCAAGCAAATTACATAAAATTATGAGCGGTAAAAAAGCAATCGTTTTGGGCGCCAGCGGCCAAATCGGTCATTTACTCGTTGNNGATTTTGAAAACGAATCCCAATTCAGAAATGCATTGGGTAAAGCCGATGTGGCTTTCTGTTGTATTGGAACAACCATGAAAAAGGTAAAAGGTAATAAGGAGCTCTACCGAAAAATTGATTTTGACATTCCTGTCAATTGCGCGAAATGGGCGTATGAAAATGGTTTAAGGCAATATGCCTTTGTTTCAGCTGTGGGTGCCGATCCGGGTTCAGGC
>PLCH01000325.1:0-705 GCA_003135585.1 Chitinophagaceae bacterium | reverse complement strand
TGGCCGGCAGAAAGCATAGCCAAATTATTGATTCAACCGCTGGCGTTTATTTTTGCAGGAAGCTGGAAAAAATACCGACCTATCCAAGCCTTCGTCGTAGCCCAGGCTATGATCGCAGCCGTCAAAAAATCCATGCCCGGCAAACACATTTATCATTATACAGAAATGATACAGCTTACACGGAATCTACATCAGGTATGATCCCAACGCTACGGAATTTCCTGTCATTATTCAGAATTGCCATTTGTTGCTGAATAACATGCTTGGCAAAATTCAGGGTCTGGGAATCTTTTTTCAATTTTAACATTATTTCCATCAGGTATTGGTTCCTTATCCGATTGACGACAGGTTCAGCCGGGCCTATTAACCATTTTCCGAATTCCTTTCTCATATTGTTTGCAAAAAAATAAGCTGCACTCTCAACGGTTTCCTTAATCTTATGCCTGAATACGATGAGAATGATTCGTGAATAAGGGGGGTAAAAAAAACTTTGCCTTCCTATGATTTCGTTTTTGAAAAAGAGTTTATAGTCATGTGCCTGAACATAGGAGAGTACAGGGTGTTTGGTATTTGCTACCTGTATCAATACCCTTCCCTCCCCGTCCTTTCTTCCTGCCCGCCCGCTCACCTGCTCCATTAATTGGAAAGCTCTCTCGTTCACGCGGAAATCCGCAAATCCCAACAAGCTATCAGCGTCTAATATGC
>PLCH01000389.1:2687-3896 GCA_003135585.1 Chitinophagaceae bacterium | reverse complement strand
AAATTAATGACACCAAATAATGTCGGCAACAATTATGTCAATAAACTGGCAATAATTGCTTCGCTCGGTGGGTTTTTGTTTGGTTATGATACTGCTGTAATTTCCGGTACAATTGATTTTGTTACTTTCCAATTTCAGTTAGATGCGGTAGGTACGGGATGGTATGTAAGTTCGGCATTGTTAGGCTGCATTTTAGGCGTTTCTATTGCTGGTCTCTTAAGTGATAAATACGGAAGAAAAAAACTGCTTATTTTGTCAGCGATGCTTTTTGGTATATCTGCTACCGGCTGTGCTTTTACAATTGGATTTACTGACTTGGTTATATACCGGTTAATTGGCGGGCTTGGTATCGGAGTTGCTTCCATGTTGTCTCCTTTATACATCTCAGAGTTATCGCCATCGCATAAAAGAGGCAGGCTCGTGGCTTTGTACCAATTCGCCATTACCGTTGGCATACTCTTCTCTTATTTCATCAATTCGAATTTACTCAAACTTTCACATGCTGAATTTTTACTTCAAACAACCGGCTTACTGAATAAAATCATGGTGCGTGAAGTGTGGAGGATCATGCTTGGAACATCAGTATTGCCGGCAATTCTATTTTTATTCTTGTTACTATTTGTACCTGAAAGCCCGAGGTGGTTGACAATAAAAGGCGATGAACCGGGAGCATTGCGAGTTCTAAAAAAAATTATCCCAGAAGATGAAGCGCAAAAAGAAATCAATGATATCAAAACCAACCTTCAAAGAGAGACAGGAGGCTTTGGTATTTTCTTCAAAGGCGGCTTTAGGCTGGCCATGATTATAGGAATTTCATTAGCTTTTCTCACCCAGATAAGCGGCATCAATGCTATTATTTATTATGGTCCGAAAATACTGGAAGAAGCAGGGCTTCCTATTGCCGATGCTTTGGGTGGTCAGGTAGTGATTGGATTAGTGAATGTATTGTTTACACTTATTGCTATCTGGAAAATTGACCGGCTCGGCAGAAAGCCATTGTTNNCGGTTATTTGGGTGTTGCTTTCTGAAATTTTTCCAGCTAAAATAAGAGGTAAAGCCATGTCGCTGGCAACATTTTCATTGTGGATCGGCACAGCATTGGTAGGGCAGCTTACTCCTGTATTTCTTGAAAAGCTTAAACCTGCTGGAACTTTTTGGTTATTTGCACTCCTGACTGTTCCGGCACTTTACCTTGCAATTAAGCTTATT
>PLCH01000389.1:0-2670 GCA_003135585.1 Chitinophagaceae bacterium | reverse complement strand
CAGGAGCAGCCAATGGCATCGGGCTTGCCATCAGTGAAGCTTTTGTAAAAGAAGGAGCCATCTTATTCGGCGGAGATATTGATGAAAAAAAATGTAATGTTGAAGCAGAGAGATTGAGCGTTGATGGAGCAATTGTACGGGCCGCCAGGTGTGATGTTAGCGTAACGGAAGATGTTGATCGTTTAGTCAATTGTGTGATTAATGAATTTGGNNAAAATAATGCTGCTATTGCTATTAAAGGAAATATTATGGAAATGCCCGAAGGAGATTGGGATATGTTGATGAATACAAATCTTAAAAGCATTTACCGTACTATTAAGTTGGTGCTGCCTCACATGATTAAACAAAGATCAGGGAGTGTGATAAACATATCTTCAACCCAGGCATTCCGTAGCTGGCACGATTGGACAGCTTATGCCAGTGCGAAAGGAGCCATTCTTTCCATGACCAATCAACTGGCGGGTCAGTTTGGTGAATCCAATGTACGGTTCAACAGTATTTCACCCGGNNTGAAAAGAATGGGAACTCCTCATGAAGTAGCAATGACGGCTGTCTTTCTTGCTTCGGAGGAAGCCGGATTTATAACAGGCGAAGATATTAAAGTAGATGGGGGCTTATGTACGTTGCCACGATATATTGAATGAATTGAAAGTGTAAGGTTTTTTTTAAATGAGACAGGCATTGGAAGGAATAAGAATGCTGGACTTCTCGCAGTCATTGCACGGCTCTTATGCTTCCCAAATGTTAGGCGATCCCGGAGCAAATGTCATAAAGGTTGAACGTTACGGCCAGAGGGATATCTATCGCGGAATGACCCTTTGGTTTCATCGAAAAGCTAACCGAATTCACAGCTTCGTTTGCGGATAAAAAGCCCGTTCGTTCGCTAGCCATGTAAAAACTTATACATCTTAGTGCAGGTAGTGTGACAATGACTACGCTGAAGATTGAAAATGGGCCGTCGAATAATTTCTACCAATCAAGGGAAGGCAAAGAAAAGATAGAGGAATTTTATAAAAAGGGTTTCGAGAGAAAGAAGTGAGTAGTGGATGATTTTTGATGCCAACTATGGTTTCTGGATTTGTCCTTTGATGAACCCACTGAAAGTGGCAACAGTAGAATGTACCATAATGTTTAATTTAAAACACTGCTTCTGATTTATCGTTATTCAATATGACATTAACCGGAATTACATGGGATCATCCGAGGGGATATAGCCCGCTGATTGCATCTTCAGCGCTGTATGAAAAATTGTTTGGTGTAAANNGGTGTAAAAGTTAAATGGGAAAAAAGATCGGTCACCAATTTCGGAGATCAATCACTTGCCGGGTTAGCTGATAATTTTGATTTTCTCATCATTGATCATCCGCACGCTGGTATTGCCTTTGTAACAAATTGTTTATTCCCTTTAAATGAATTATTGTCAAAGGAAACAATAAATGAGTTGAAAAAACAAACTGCGGGTCCCAGTTTTTCCAGCTATAATTATAAAGGAAAGCAATGGGCAATTCCAGTAGATGCAGCCATGCAATGTTCTGCAAAACGGCCCGATCTTCTGGGAGATTTAGAGGTTCCAAAAAATTGGGCGGAAGTTTTTGAATTGACGGATGTGCTGAAGAAGAAAAATTTAAAGGTTGGTATGGCGCTTTGTCCTACCGATAGTTTATGCTCATTCTTAACCATCACTGCCCAGTTGGGATCGCCTGTTCGGGAAGGAAATGAAAAGTTGGTGAGGCGGCAGACAGGTTTGCAAACGTTAGAATTCATGCGGAGGTTTCGGGATAGTTTTCATGAAAGAAGTTTAAACTGGAACCCCATCCAACTCTACGATTACATGTCAACCAATGATGACATTGCCTATACACCGCTGGCCTTTTGTTATACAAATTATTCAAGAGATGGCTTCAGGAAAAATAAACTTGGTTATTGTAACGCTCCGGGCATTACAAATGCGGTTTTGGGAGGAGCAGGTATTGCTGTATCAGCAAAAAGTAAATATTTAAATGAATCTGCTCAATATGCTGCGTGGGTATGCAGTGCAGAAATTCAAAGTTCAGTGTATCTAATTGAGCAGGGTCAGCCTGCAAATATTGCTGCATGGAAATCTGATTTTGCGAATGGGCTTACCAATAATTTTTTCTTCAACATTTTTGAGACATTGAAGAGTGCATTTGTACGTCCCCGTTATAGCGGATGGCCGGAATTCCAAAAATATCTGGGAGAGGTTTTGCATTTCTATTTAAGAGATGATACTGATCCGGTAAAAGTATTAGACCATTTGCAGGAGGCGTACAGGCTATCCTATAAAAAAAGTAAATTACGGCAATGATATTATATGCAGGATCCTACACCGAAATGATTTCCGGCAATTTTGGCGGACATGGGGATGGCATTTATTGTTTTGATTTTGATCCCGTCAGCGGTTCATTGCAACTACTGCATCGCCAGCTTGCTACAAATCCCAGTTATCTGTGCATTCCTTCAACAAAATATTTATATACTCACACTGAAGTTCTTAAGGTAAATAAACCGCGAGTGCAGGCTTTTAAAATTAATGAATACGATTTCTCTCTTGATCTAATCAGCGAGCAGGAAATACACGGTGGTTGGCCCTGTCATATCAATTTCTCTAAAAGAAACAATTGCATCCTAGTAGCCTGCTATGAAACAGGT
>PLCH01000107.1:9081-21556 GCA_003135585.1 Chitinophagaceae bacterium | reverse complement strand
CCTATTCTGTGTTGCAGGGAATTGACCAGGTCGTTCCGGTAGATGTTTATGTACCGGGCTGTCCTCCCCGCCCCGAAGCCATATTGGATGGATTTATGAGAATACAGGACCTGGTGGGTCAGGAGACTTTGCGAAGAAGAAACAGTGATCATTATAAAGCGTTATTAGGCACTTACGGAATACAATAAAGCCTCCGCAGCAGGAGAACAAGGAGTCGAAAATGAGTTTAACAAACGAAACAATTAAGGCCAGGCTGATTGAAAAATTCGGGGACCAGGTTAGCCAATTCGAAGAGCCCTATGGCCTTTTAACTTTTGAAGCTCCCAAAGACAATAACCTAAAAGTAATGCAATTCCTATTTGATGATCCGGAATTGCGTTTTCAGTTTTTGACGGATTTATGTGGCGTGCATTATCCCGATCAGCCGGGAAGGGAACTGGCCGTTGTTTATCATTTGCATAACCTGGTTGATAATATTAGGATCCGTTTCAAAGTTTTTACCACTATTGAAAAGCCGGATATATTTACAGCAACACAATTATATTCATCCTCCAATTGGATGGAAAGGGAAACCTATGATTTTTATGGGGTAAATTTTGTTGGTCATCCAAACCTGAAACGAATATTAAATGTGGATGAAATGGACTACTTCCCTTTGCGGAAGGAGTATCCGCTGGAAGACCAGACCAGGATTGATAAGGATGACGCAATGTTTGGGAGATAATCTCCCGCAATTTTTTAAGTTATGGCTGAACATCATATAAAATTACCGGAAGGAAGTATTGAAAAGACAACCACCACGCTTAACCTGGGTCCAACCCACCCAGCTACGCACGGAGTGTTTCAGAATATCCTTGAATTGGACGGAGAACGGATCGTATCGGCGGAGCAAACGGTTGGTTATATTCACAGGGCTTTTGAAAAGATCGCTGAACGCAGGCCTTTGTACCAGATTACCCCCCTGACCGACAGGCTTAATTATTGTTCTTCGCCCATTAATAATATGGGATGGCACCTCACCTGTGAAAAATTGCTGAGGGTTAAGACTCCCAAACGCGTCGATTATCTTCGCGTTATTATAATGGAGCTGGCAAGAATTTCGGATCATCTGATTTGTAATTCAGTTGTAGGGGTTGACTCGGGTGCCTATACTGGATTTTTGTACGTTATGCAGTACCGCGAATTGATCTATGAAATATATGAAGAGGTCTGCGGATCACGACTTACCACCAATATGGGTCGCATCGGTGGCTTCGAACGGAATTTTACCAATGCGGCCTTCGAAAAATTAGAGAAATTTTTAGCAGAGTATCCCGATGTCCTGATAGAATTTGAAAATCTTTTCAGCCGCAACCGGATTTTTATGGATAGGACAATGGGGACGGGGGGAATCAGTGCGGAAAGGGCCTTGAATTATGGGTTTACCGGGCCCAACTTGCGGGCAACCGGGGTTGATTACGACGTCAGGGCCCACACACCTTATTCCAGTTACGAAGATTTTGAATTCACGATACCTGTCGGGCAAACCGGGGACAACTATGATCGTTTCCTGGTCAGAAACCAGGAAATGTGGCAGTCTATGAGTATAATTAGACAAGCATACAAAAAAGTTCAGGAATTCAAAGGAAAGGATGCAGACGTTTTTCACGCGGACATTCCAGAATACTATTTGCCTGAAAAAAAAGATGTGTATACCAAAATGGAAGCATTGATCTGGCATTTTAAAATTATTATGGGAGAAATTGCCATACCACCCGGCGAAGTATACCTCAGTGTGGAAGGCGGAAATGGAGAATTAGGCTTTTATTTGATCACCGACGGGGGAAGAGCACCTTTCCGGTTGCATTTCCGCAGACCTTGCTTTATTTATTACCAGGCTTATTCTGAATTAACAAAAGGTGCGATGCTAAGCGATGCGGTAATTACCATGAGCAGCCTGAACCTGATAGCCGGAGAAATGGATGCATAGAAATAATTTAACTGAGAAATCTAATGAATCGGTTCACTGAAGAAAGATTGAAGGAAGTTCAACAAATAATTGCGCGCTACCCTGAGGGGAAGCAAAAAAGCGCTCTGCTTCCTTTGTTGCATCTTGCACAGCATGAATTTGGCGGATGGCTAAGCGTCGAATCCATGGATTATGTTGCGTCCTTGTTGCATATTGAACCTATTGAAGTGTACGAAGTGGCAACCTTTTATTCCATGTATAATCTCAAACCCGTTGGGAAATACATGTTTCAAGTTTGCCAGACCGGTCCCTGCATGCTAAATGGAAGCGATGAAATCATCGAATATATTAAACAAAAATTAGGAATAGGCGTGGGTGAAACCACAGCCGACGGACTTTTTACCCTGAAAACAGTCGAATGCCTGGGAGCCTGCGGGTACGCCCCGATGATGCAACTGGGTAGTCATTACCGTGAAAATCTGACCAGGGAAAAAGTCGATGCCCTTATTGAGGAGTGCCAAAAAAGTGCAGCTTTGAATAATTAATCGCAATGCGAGTAGCCATATTTATACTTACCTATTTATTACTATTAGGTGCTTGTCATAGCAAAGCTCCTGCAAAGGATAAGGATGCTTCCTTGCCCGCAAGTAAGGATTCTGCCAGGGTCGCCAATACCCCTGATGCGGTCGGCGCTGAATTCAGGTACAGCAGCTATTCCGGGATATTACCCTGCCCGGATTGCCCCGGTATTAAAGTCACCCTTAACCTGATGGATGATAATTCATACCAGAAGCTTACAAAATACATGGTGAAAAAGGGCAAAAAGAATGTGGAAGCCCTGGACGAAACAGGCCGCTGGGTACTTCGTGGAAAGGATACTGTGTATTTGATGGATGTAAAAGATGCACCCAACTTATACTTAAAAACTGAATTATATCTGCTTCAACTAGACCAGCAGGGTAATAGGATTACGGGCCCCCAGGCAGATAAGTATATTTTGAAGAAGGTCAATAAATAGGCTTGGTTTGGGAAGAAAGATTATTTTAGAATTGTTATGGGACGAAAATTATTGTTGGAAAAAGTACAGATTGAAGGCATTCGTTCATACGAAGTTTACCGTCGTGAAGGGGGTTATCAAAGCGTCGAAAAAGCCTTAAAGATGTCGCCCGCTGATGTTGTGGATATCGTAAAAAAAAGCANNTCCAACCGGAATGAAATGGAGTTTTATCGCCAGGCCTGAAGGCATACCCCGCCACCTGGTATGCAATGCCGATGAAAGCGAACCTGGAACGTTTAAGGACCGTTACCTGATGGAGTTTCTTCCACATCTATTGATTGAAGGATTGATTGTTTCCTCCTATGCGCTTGGCAGTAATACTACCTATATATACATCCGCGGTGAGTATGCCTGGATCATTGATATTTTAGAACAGGCCATCGCCGAAGCCAAGGTAAATGGCTGGCTGGGTAAAAATATTGCAGAAAGCGGGTTTGATTGTGAGATTTACGTACATGTCGGCGCTGGGGCCTATATATGCGGGGAAGAAACGGCCCTTCTGGAATCGCTGGAAGGGAAAAGAGGTAATCCCCGTATCAAACCACCTTTTCCGGCAGTAAAAGGCGTTTGGGACAGGCCTACGGTTGTAAACAATGTGGAAACATTGACTGCCGTGGTACCTATTATCAACATGGGAGGTGAGGAATATGCAAAAATAGGCGTGGGTAAATCCACCGGTACGAAACTCATCTCCGCCTGCGGCAATATAAATAAGCCCGGAGTTTATGAGATAGACATGACGATATCTGTGGAGGAGTTTATTTACAGTGAGGAATATTGCGGCGGCATCTCAAAAGGAAAAAGATTAAAGGCCTGTATTCCGGGTGGTTCCTCTGTTCCCATTCTTCCTGCTAATCTATTGTTGAAGACCGCAAAAGGCGAGACCAGACTGATGAACTATGAAAGCCTGAGTGATGGCGGTTTTATTACCGGATCAATGATGGGTTCAGGCGGTTTTATAGTTCTCGATGAAGACCAATGCGTGGTCCGTCATACTTTGACCTTGGCAAGATTCTATCGCCACGAGAGTTGCGGCCAGTGTTCGCCCTGTCGGGAAGGGACCGGATGGATGGAAAAAATCCTTAAGAACATAGAATACGGAAAAGGCAAACTAAGTGACATAGATTTGTTATGGGATATTCAGCGGAAAATTGAAGGAAATACCATATGTCCGCTCGGGGATGCAGCAGCATGGCCGGTTGCGGCAGCGATCAGACATTTCAGAGACGAATTCGAATGGCATGTGATGAACCCGGTCGAATGTTTAAAAAGAAATTATGGTTTGGCGCATTATGCAGATCCGCTCCAGATGGCGACGGTATAATAGGTTACACAACAGAAATACAATGGCTGAAGAAAAAAAATTATTCAAGGTAATTATTGACAACATCGCTATTGAAGTGGAACCGGGAACTTCCGTTCTTATGGCTGCCCGCAAAATTGGAGGAGATATCGTACCACCGGCCATGTGCTTTTACAGCAAATTAAAGGGCAGCGGCGGTAAGTGCCGGACCTGCCTGGTGGAAGTGGCCGCTGGGTCTTCCGCTGACCCAAGACCTATGCCCAAACTGGTGGCCAGTTGCAGAACCAATGTGATGGATGGTATGGTGGTTAAAAACATTACAAGCGAAAAAGTAATTGATGCAAGGAACGGAGTGGTTGAGTTTTTGTTGATTAATCATCCGCTAGATTGTCCCATTTGCGACCAGGCCGGGGAATGCGATTTGCAGGATTTGAGCTATAATCATGGAAAAGAAAGCACCCGATATGAATTTGAACGCAGGACCTTTGAGAAACATGATCTGGGTCCTTATATTCAGTTGCATATGACCCGCTGCATATTATGTTTTCGCTGCGTGTTTGCGGCCGATCAGCTTACCGATAAAAGAGAGCATGGCATACTGGACAGGGGAGATCATGCGGAGATTGCAGCTTATATTCAAAAGTCCCTTGACCACGACTTCATAGGTAATGTAATTGATGTTTGTCCGGTAGGAGCTTTGACTGACCGGACTTTCCGTTTCAAAAACCGGGTCTGGTTTTTGAAGCCGGAGGATGCGCATAGGGATTGTGCAAACCCAAAATGTTCCGGGAAAGTAACCTTATGGTATCGTGGCGATGAGGTTTTCAGGGTAACGGCCAGAAAGGATCAATGGGGCGAAGTAATTGATTTCATTTGTAATGAATGCCGGTATGAAAGAAAGAAAACAAGCCATTGGATCTTAGAAGGGCCGACCAAGATCAGTCGTCATTCGGTGATCTCCGCGGGACACTACCTGAATGTGAAAAAACCAAAAGAAGTAATGCCGGAGGTGATGAATGGCCGCCAGCCTAAATTATTAATGGACATACACAGTGTTAGTGAAGTGAACAGGCTGGACATTGATCTGTCTGAAATTGAAGGGCCGGCCCATTCGACGGATTTTGAACGTTCCTCGCCCAATAAAAAAACTTTGTAAGCTCAGGCATTTATTAAATAGATTCATCAGAACTGATTGAGTTGTATGGAAGGCAGTTTTAGCTTTTGCAAAAAAGGGGGTTTGTGAGGAAAAGTTTTGAGGGGCAGCCCAGACTTCATTGTATGTTTCCCTTGCCATCCCGATGAATATTAAATCGACGCGAAGAAATTTTATTGACCTTTAAAATTGGTTAAGAATGTTGGGAATATTTTTGATAGTCGATTGGCCATTTGTATTTGAAAAATTAATATTAATTGCGTCTATTATTTCCATTTCTCTTGTAGTGGCCATGTACGAAACCTATGCTGAGCGTAAGGTGGCGGCGGTGATACAGGACCGCCGCGGTCCCAACAGGGCAGGTCCTTTCGGTATTTTACAACCCCTGGCAGACGGGTTGAAATTATTTATGAAAGAAGAAATTATTCCAAATTTTTCCAATAAGTTTTTATTCGTTTTAGGGCCAGGATTGGCTATGCTGACAGCCATGATGACAAGCGCTGTTGTTCCTTGGAGCAGTCATTTTGAATTTTCAGGAAGGATTGTTCAATTGCAGATAGCAGATATAAATATCGGTATCCTCTATATTTTTGGTGTCGTAAGTATGGGCGTATATGGGGTCATGATCGGAGGCTGGGCATCGAATAATAAATTTTCACTACTCGCTGCCATCCGTGGTGCTTCGCAGATTATATCCTATGAATTGGCAATGGGCTTGTCACTGATTGCATTGCTGATGCTTACGGGTTCCCTGAGTATGAAAACAATTGTTGAACAACAACTGGATGGGGTATATTATGTTTTTTACCAGCCTCTGGGCTTTTTGATTTTCCTGGTCTGTGCCTTTGCAGAATGCAACCGAACCCCCTTCGATTTATCAGAAGCAGAAAGTGAGTTGAACTTTGGGTATCACCAGNNTTTGCAGAGTATGTAAATATGTTCATCAGCAGTGCCGTAATGGCGACCATTTTCTTTGGGGGATTTGATATTCCTTTTGTAAATGATGCCTCGCTTGGACAGCATATCGGGCAAAACTGGCTGGCTGTATTAGAGGGGCTGACTCTTTTTGTCAAAGTTGTCGGTTTTATTTTCTTTTTTATGTGGGTAAGATGGACCATTCCAAGATTTCGCTATGATCAGCTCATGAACCTGGGCTGGAAGACCCTGATCCCCTTATCTTTGATCAATATGGTTGTAACTGGATTTATTTTGTTATTGAAACAGAATCACTGGCATTTTTAAATAGTTTTGCAGCGGTCCATATTTTATACTTATACTTTTGAATCTTCATACATGCTGGCATTAACAAATAAAAAAAAGCTCGTAGAACGCAAGACCATGACCTTTTGGGAGAGAACATATTTACCTGCTATTGCAAAGGGAATGGGGATTACTTTCGGGCATATATTCAAAAAAAAGCCGACAATTAATTATCCGGAGCAGACACGCCCCTTTAGTCCGGTGTTTCGGGGCCTCCAGGTCCTGAACCGGGATGAGGAAGGCAGGGAACGCTGTACAGCATGCGGTTTATGCGCTGTAGCCTGCCCCGCAGAGGCCATCACCATGGAAGCTGCAGAACGATTGCCGGGTGAAGAAGATTTGTACAAAGAGGAAAAATATGCAGCAAGGTATGAGATCAATATGTTGCGCTGTATTTTCTGTGGCTTGTGTGAGGAAGCATGCCCCAAAGATGCCATATATTTATCGGAAACTTTTGCACCGGCTAACTATACCCGAAAAGGATTTATTTACGGCAAAGAGGAATTGTTAATACCGGATCCGAAAAAACAGCCGGTAGAATTTGCAAAGGCAAGAGGGCTACGCGTAAAGCATTAGAAAGTCCGATGAAAATACAAAACAACTGATTGCTCAATGGGCACCACACAGATTCTTTTTTGGTTCTTGAGTATCCTGGCACTTTTCAGTGCCATTATGGTAGTGGTCAGCAAGAACCCTGTTCACAGCGTTTTATGGCTGATCCTTGTTTTCTTTTCTATTTCCGGTCACTATATTTTATTAAATGCACAGTTCCTGGCCATTGTAAACCTAATAGTTTATGCGGGAGCGATCATGGTACTTTTTCTTTTTGTTATCATGCTGATGAACCTGAATGCCGATACGGAACCGCAAAAAAATAAATGGTTAAAGATTGCGGGGGTAGTGGCGGGCGGAGCCCTTTTGTTGGTTTTGGTAGCTGCCTTAAAGGATGCCGACCTTAAGAACCAGATAGCCCAGACGGGCCAGGGAGAAATAGGATTGATCCATAATTTAGGAATGGCCTTATTTAAGGATTACGTAATTCCTTTTGAAATTACCAGCGTATTGTTCCTAAGTGCTATGGTCGGGGCGGTGGTAATAGGGAAGAAATAATTTTTTTATTTTACTATGCCTATAAACTATTATATTTTTCTATCTGTCGCTTTGTTTTGCATCGGTGTCGCCGGCGTATTGACACGGCGAAACGCTATTATTATTTTTATGTGTGTGGAGTTGATGTTAAATGCAGTGAATCTGTTATTGGTAGCTTTTTCAAAAATGCATCACCTGGCAACTGTTGCAATCAACCGGAATGCAGGAATAGATGGTCAGTTATTTGTTTTCTTTATTATAGTGGTTGCAGCGGCAGAAGTGAGTGTGGGGCTGGCAATTATTGTGATGATGTACAGGAATACCCACTCCGTGGATGTGAATTTCTTAAATAGGTTGAAACATTAAAAAGAACAGCACGAAACGTAAAATGCCTGAGACTGTCAGTTCTGAAGCCAGCGGTTAGTAATCAGCTATAAACATATTATGAGCAGATTAGTTTATTTAGTCCCATTGTTTCCTTTGATTGGTTTTCTGATCATTGGTCTGCTGCGCAAAAGTTTGCCCAAAACATTGACTGGAGTGATTGGTTGCGGAGTGGTCCTCGTCTCTTTTATTGTAAGCTTGTTTTTATTTAATGAGGCCAGGGAGGAAGCGTTTCAGCCGGTAATAATAAATTTATTTGACTTTATTAATATCGACTCCCTTAAAATTTCTTTTGCTTTCCAGGTTGACCAGTTATCAGTATTGTTTCTGCTGATTATAACAGGCGTTGGATTCCTTATCCATGTTTATTCCACGTCTTATATGCAGCAGGAAGAGGGTCCGCATTTCGCGAGGTATTTTTCCTATCTCAACCTGTTTATTTTCTCGATGGTGCTGTTGGTTTTGGGGGCTAATTATGTGATCATGTTTATTGGTTGGGAAGGCGTGGGATTGTGTTCTTACCTATTGATCGGGTTCTGGTTTAAAAATATCGATTATGGAAATGCTGCCAAGAAAGCATTTATTATGAACCGGATAGGGGACCTGGGTTTCCTGATCGCGGTATTTTGGATCATAAAGGAATTCGGCTTTGTTTCATTTAGTGAAGTGTTCGCAAAAGCTCCTACGGCATCCGTCGGCGTATTAACCGGAATAACCTTATTGCTTTTTGCAGGGGCTGCCGGGAAATCCGCCCAAATTCCCCTTTATACCTGGCTGCCTGATGCAATGGCCGGGCCCACTCCCGTATCGGCTTTGATCCATGCTGCAACGATGGTGACAGCCGGTGTATATATGGTCGCAAGAAGCAATATTCTTTACACGCTGTCACCTGTCTCAGAAACCGTTGTCGCTGTCATTGGTCTTTCAACGGCAATTCTTGCTGCAACGATAGCTGTGAAACAAAACGATATTAAGAAAGTCCTGGCCTACTCCACTGTAAGCCAACTGGGCTATATGTTTTTGGGGCTGGCAGTGGGTGCCTATACGGGAGCCGTTTTTCATGTCATGACACATGCATTTTTTAAGGCCCTTCTGTTTCTTGGTGCCGGATCTGTCATTCATGCAATGGGTGGGGAGCAGGATATCCGCAAAATGGGCGGATTGAAAAAAGCCCTGCCGGTCACTCAGGTCACTTTCCTGTTGGCCTGTTTGGCAATCGCCGGTATTCCCCCCTTTTCAGGTTTTTTTTCAAAAGATGAAATTCTGACGGAGGCGTTTGCAAAAAACCCTGTCTATTACATGGTGGGTGTAGCCGGGGCATTCCTAACGTCTTATTACATGTTTCGGTTATATGCCACCGTGTTTCTCGGAAAATTTCGCGGCTCCCCCGAGCAGCAAAATCATTTGCACGAGAGTCCGCCGGCAATTGCCATCCCCCTGATTGTGCTTGCCATACTTTCTGTCTTTGGCGGTTTTCTGGGCATCCCTGAAGTTTTTGCAAAAAATGCCCATCTTCTTGAACATTTTTTAGCTCCTGTGTTCGCGGAATCAGTCAAACTTCAGCAAAAAGTTGTCCAGGCTAGCGAAGTCCCGGAAAAGGGGATGATAACAAGTTCCCTTCTTTTGATGGTGGTTTCTGTCCTGCTTTCTTTGATTGGGGNNCTATGGCTGGAGACGGTTCAGTAAAAAACCGGAATTGGAGGAGGCCAGGGGATTTGGAAAGATATTGGCCAATAAATGGTATGTGGATGAATTTTATGAGGCGGTTATCGTCAGGCCTCTGAACGCTTTTTCGAAGTTTTTGAATGAGTTTATCGAAAAATCAGTGATAGACGGAATAGTAAACGGGGTAGGGCGGGTTATTCAATATAGCAGCCGGCAAATACGCCTTTTGCAAAGCGGGCAGGTTGGGGGATATGTATTGCTAATGGTGATTGGTATTGTTATTTTGTTTTTGGTTCAATTGTTTCTGATGAAATAGGATGATAGAAAAATCTAATTAAGTTCAATAGTATGGTTCCATTATTTCTGATACTAATTCCTTTGGCCGGCGGACTGGCGGGTTTTTTTATCAAGAACAGCAACAATGCCAAATTATGGTCTTTGTTGGCTTCTGTTATTACTTTACTTGTTTCTGTGACCGGCCTTTTGCTTAACAAAGACAATACCCATTTGTTTCTCAATGTGGAATGGTTGTCATCTCTCAATAGCAGGTTTTCAGTGGGTTTGGATGGTATGGGTCAGCTATTATGTTTTCTGACAGCCATTGGTTTTCCCGTGATTTTCATTGCCACCTGGCGGGAGGATTATAAGAACGCTGGGAATTTCCACGCTCTCATGTTATTGTCCCAGGCCGGGCTGATGGGTGTATTTGTTTCCTTCGATGCTTTGCTATTCTATTTTTTCTGGGAGTTGGCGCTGATACCTGTATATTTCCTGTGCTCCCAATGGGGTGGAGAAAAAAGGATACAGGCAACCTTCAAATTCTTCATTTATACTTTCCTTGGGTCCCTGATGATGCTGGTGGGCATCATCTACATTTATTTTCATACAAAAGAGCATTCCTTTTCCCTGGCGTCTTTCCAGTCAGTACGCGCTGTTCTGTCCAGTCATGACCAATCCTGGCTGTTTTGGTTATTCTTCGTGGCCTTTGCAATCAAAATGCCCATATTTCCTTTTCATACCTGGCAGCCTGATGTTTATGAACAATCACCGCCTGCTGCCACCATGGTACTTAGCGGCATTATGGTCAAAATGGGTTTATTCGGAGTCATCCGCTGGCTCGCTCCTGTACTTCCTTTAGGAACCTGGCTCTGGGGAGATACGGCTTCCGCACTCTGCGTCACGGGTATGATCTATGCTTCTCTGATAGCTATGCAACAAGATGACCTGAAGAGACTGGTTGCTTATTCTTCCATAGCGCATATTGGTCTGATGTGTCTGGCCATTTTCGCTACAACCCAGAGCGGCATGCAGGGGGTTATGATCCAATTATTTAATCACGGTATCAACATTATCGGATTATGGACAGTCGTGTACCTTATCGAGCGGCAGTTTCATACCCGAAAGATTTCTGAACTGGGGGGTTTGGCGCAAAGGGCACCGGTACTGGCTATATTACTTGTAATTGTTTCCCTTGCAAATATAGCGTTGCCTTTAACCAATGCATTTATCGGGGAGTTTCTGATGTTCAACGGAATTTATAGTTCTGTTGCCACCCAATATAACGTGGTGTTCACGGTGGCTGCGGCTGTCTGTATAATTCTTTCAGCCGTATACATGTTGAACATGATTCAGAAAGTTTTCTATGGTGATTCCAACCCCTTAACCTCAAAAGCTAGAGATATCCGGCTGAATGAAAAATTTGTCCTAGCCTTAATTGTAATGTTGATTTTGGCCATAGGCGTTTACCCAAAGCCCTTTTTTGATTTAACAAAGGATACGGTGGATACCATCCTATCCAAAATGAATTATAAATTATTATAGGCCCTTACTAAAAGAAGATATGAACGCAATAATAATATCGGCAATTTGGGGAGTAGTAATGATGTTCGGCGGAATCTTTCTGAAAGGACCTGCAAGGGTGAGGTTACTCGCCATCCTTGGAATTGTTGCTTTACTGACTGCCAATATTATGGATCTGAGTGGCTACCATTTTTTTCCCATCGATAACCACAACATGTTATATTTTGACTCTTTTGGTTTGTTGTTCAATATCATCGCATTTTCCTGCACCCTGCTCTATTTTCTGTTATCGGGAAAGGATATTGAAAAGGTGGGACCCAATGCAGCAGAATATTTCGCTTTGATCTTTTTTGTGCTCTGCGGAGTTTCTATTGCAAGCTCTTTCAACACGCTGCTGATGTTATTTCTCGGGATTGAGATCATTTCCATACCGCTTTATATACTTACAGGGGCTGATAAGCGCAACCTTAAAAGCAACGAGGCCTCCCTAAAGTATTTTCTGATGGGGGCTTTCTCAACAGGCCTTATGCTGCTTGGGATTGCATTTTTATATGGAGCCAGTTCAGCGGGAACATTCTTTATCGATGAATTGGCTTTAGGGAAGGCGCCGGCTTCTCCTTTATTTATAGTCGGCCTGCTCTTATTAATGGTTTCTATGTCATTTAAGGTATCGGCGGTCCCTTTTCATTTCTGGACACCAGATGTATACGATGGCGCCCCCACTGTGTTCACTTCTTTCATGGCAACGATCGTAAAATCCGCACTATTTATAGCATTCATCCGTCTATTCAAGGATTCATTTGGAGACATACAGCC
>PLCH01000107.1:0-9076 GCA_003135585.1 Chitinophagaceae bacterium | reverse complement strand
AGCAAAGTGTTAAACGCATGTTGGCATATTCCAGCATAGCCCAGGTTGGCTTCATGCTGCTTGCCCTGCTTGCCCTCAATACGATGGCAAGGGAAGGTATCCTTCTATACACTGCCGCTTACAGTCTGCCCACCATCGGAATTTTTGCCGTACTTGTCAAGATGAAAGATTATACTTTTGAAGGGTTTAACGGGATGGGAAAATCACAGCCCGTTNNATCCCTGGCAGGCATTCCGTTAACGGCTGGTTTTTTTGCAAAATATTATATGCTAGCGGCAGTTCTTGAAACAGGAAAGTTTTTTTGGCTGGTCCTTTTCTCAGTCCTTTGTGCCGCGGTGAGTGTGTACTATTATTTCAGGGTGATCCAGGCCATGTATTTTAAGGAGGGGGAACCCCAGGGGATCGAGGTTTCCATTGCTTTCAAAGCGCTCCTTATCCTTGTTGCCATTGTGGTTGTACTCCTCGGTATTTTCCCCCAGTGGTTAGTAGAAAGGATATATACTATCTATCTCTGATAAGCCTCTTTGGACGGCCATTCATGTAACAATTCCCCAGATTGTTTGCAGAATGTTTAATTTAGTGTAACCGCTTTTACGAATATGAAAATCCTTGATACGATTGAATTGGCATTCCGCACGGTAAGAAGTAATAAACTTCGTACAGGCATCACTGTAGCTATCATAGCTTTTGGTATCATGGCCCTGGTGGGAATTAACACGGCTATAGAAGCGATGAAGCAAAAGTTTACCGAGAGCTTTTCAGCCATGGGGGCCAATGGGTTTACCCTTCATTTCAAGCAGTACCGGATGAGGTTTGGAGACGATGAAAACCGGGTTGAAAAAGAAAAAAAAGGCCTGAAAAAAGAAAAGAAATCGAANNGGCAAACCTATTACCCGTGACCAGGCCGAGGAATTCAAAAGAAGGTTTAATTTGCCATCCAAGGTGTCCATAAATTTAGGTGGTGTGCGCGATGCTGTTGTTTCCACAGGGGATAAGAAAACAAATCCCACGGTAAGGGTGATTGGGGGGGATGAATATTACTCTGAATTGAATGGCTATTCAATGGCTTCGGGAAGGGATCTGAATAGCCTGGATGTGCAGTCAGGCCGGAATGTATGCGTGCTGGGAGACGAGATTGCAAAAAAATTTTTTGGAAACAACCCCGAGCGGCCACTGGAAAAAATAATTAAGATCAATAGCATCCCCTACCGGGTTATAGGCACGATGGAATCAAAGGGTTCTACCCTGGGATTCAGCTGGGATAATGTTATTATTACTTCTTATAATAATGTTAGACGTTTCTTGAATTCCAATCCGAATGCCTCCTTCTCCATTCAGGTTAAAGTTCCGGAACTTAAGCTTCTGGACGTCGCCATCGGCGAGTCTGAAGGGATTTTTCGCCCTATCCGGGGGTTGGCTCTTACGGAAGAAAGCAATTTTATAATTGACAAAAGCGACGCCTTTGTGGAACTGCTTCTGACAAATCTGGCTTTTATTACTGTCAGTGCCATCGTAATCGGGGCCATTACCATGATCGGGGCCGCCGTCGGACTGATGAATATTATGCTGGTTTCGGTTACAGAGAGAACCAAAGAAATCGGGCTGGTAAAGGCGATTGGAGGAAGGAAGAAAAGCATTCGCAGACAATTCCTGTATGAGTCCATTATCATCAGCCTATTGGGTGCCGCCTTTGGTATTATTCTGGGTATTATTGTAGGCAATTCATTTTCTCTTTTTCTGAATACCGGCTTTGTAATACCCTGGTTATGGATGGTGTTGGGAATAATTGTTTGTTCTATTACCGGATTATTGGCCGGTTTGTATCCCTCCCTCAAAGCCTCCCGGTTAAACCCAATAGAAGCTTTGCGCTATGAATAATGGCCGCCTTATTACCAACTTATTATAAATTAATATAGATTTACAGGAACATTTTTTTCCTATCCACATTTAATAAATTCCTTATCTTGTGCGTCCTGAATTTTTTTTATTATCCAAATTAGCCTATTGAAATATTTTTTTCCTACGAATAGTTCAATTATTTTGCTATTACATATTTCAATTTTTTTAAAACACTAAAAACAAACGATCATGGCTGAAACAAAACCGACTGCGACGACTGCGGCTAAGAGTTCTACATCAGTGCAACCAACAAAAAAGAGCAACGCCATTTCGTGGGTTGCACCGTTAGTTTGTATCATAGCAGGCTATATTATTTGGAGATTTATCGTAGGGGATCCCGGTAATTTCACTAAGCCGGATCTGAATGGTGGTTTTCACCCCTTGCAGCAGGGACCAAAAACAGGTCTGGCCCGTATGTATCAGGGTGGGGTCATAGTACCTATTCTAATAGGTGCCCTTTTGACGGTATTAACTTTCGTTATTGAACGATTCATGACAATCGGAAAGGCCACAGGTACAGGTAATATTGCTGAATTTATCCGGAAGGTGCAGTACCACCTGGCTAATAACAACGTGGATGCTGCTATTGCCGAGTGTGATAAGCAGAGGGGAAGTGTTGGAAATGTAATGAAAGCAGGATTGCGCAAATACAAGGAAATGATCCATGCCACTGCTCTGGATACGGACCAGAAAGTGCTGGCCATTCAAAAAGAAGTGGAAGAAGCTACGGCACTTGAATTGCCTATGCTGGAAAAAAACCTGGTATTCCTTTCTACCATTGCGTCTGTCGCCACCCTGATGGGATTGCTGGGCACAGTTATCGGAATGATCACCTCATTTGCAGCCCTTGGAGACAGTGGGGGTGGAGAAGCTGCCCAAAAGCTTTCCGAAGGAATTTCTGAAGCTCTTTATAATACGGCTTTAGGGATTGGTACTTCGGCGGTTTCGATCATCATGTACAATATATTTACCACTAAAATTGATGGTATAACTTACGGTATTGACGAAAGCGGTTTTACACTGACTCAGAGTTTTGCTTCCCTTTACAAGTAAGCAAAGGCAGTTCTGGAAGAAATTTGAAATAATTGTTGTAAATTATTGTGGAATTTTAAGGCATTTGAATCTTTACATACATAAATAATTCAAAAATGGGTAGGGCTAAATTACCAAGAAAGAGCACCAATGTGGATATGACTGCTATGTGTGATGTGGCTTTTTTGTTATTGTCATTTTTCATTTTGGCTACGAAATTCAAACCCCCTGAAGCCCTGAGCGTAGTGACACCAAATTCGGTTTATACTAAAATTGCCCCGGAGAAGAATGTAGTTCTGATAACCATTGATAAGGATGGGAAAGTGTATTTTTCCGTTTCTGATGTCAACCATCAGGAAAAGGCTGATANNGCTGACAGATGCCGAAAAGGCGAATTTTTCCAGAAACGCGACCGCTTATGTCGGAGTTCCCTTTTCCCAGTTGAAATCCTATTTGGGTATGGCCCCCGACCAGCAAAAAGCAATTGCCGCCAAGTTGCAGGGTATTCCTGTAAAGGATAGTACTGATAACCAGATGGTTGATTGGGTAAGGGCAGCTAAAGGGGCATTCACGGGCAACAAAATGAACCTTTTGGTCAAAGGGGATAATAATGCAAAATACCCTGCCTTCCAGGGGGTGATTATTGCCTTTAAGAAAAACGACGAGATGAAGTTTCAGATGGTTACCAGCCCAGTGGCTGTACCTACGGGAACTGAGTTATGGAAAATAAATATGGCTTCAGGCAATAAGGGAACAGAATAAAAATTAATTAATATCTAAAAAAGCTTACTTATGGCACAAATGGATGTCCCCAGTGGTGGTGGTCATAAAAAAGGCCCAGGTGTCAAAAAAGGAAAAAAACTTTCTACCCGTGTCGATCTTACACCGATGGTGGATCTGGGATTCCTGCTCATTACCTTCTTTATCTTTACAACTACAATGAGTCAGCCGACTGCTATGAAATTGTTCCTTCCTAAGGATGTGGACAAGCCTGAAGAACAGAATAAGGTAAAGGCTTCTGCGGTATTGACCATTATTCCCAGCAAAAATGACCAGATTTATTATTATGAAGGCGATGACCCTTCGAAACTTCAGACTTCCAATTTCAAGGCCGTACGGGATGTTATACTGGATAAGGAGAGAAGGACCGATCCCAAGGATTTTGTCGTAGTGCTGAAACCTACCCAGGATGCCAGCTACAAGAACACCGTGGATATTCTGGATGAAATGAAAATTGACAATGTGCGCAGATTTGCTCTTGTTGACGTTAGCCCTGCTGAATATAAATTTGTGACTTTGACAGAGACAGCTAACGGAATTAAATAAATAAGAGGGAATAAATTATAAACTCATTTACCATGGAAATTAATAAAATATTGACTGCTGATATCCTGGATATCATTTTCGACGGCAGAAACAAGGACTACGGTGCATATGAGTTACGTAAAAGCTATAATAAGCGCATAAGAATTGCCATTCTTTGCACCATAGCGTTGTGCGTTCTGTTATTTGTAGGCTATGTTCTGGCCGGTTCGGGAAATAGTAATAAAAAGCAGCAAATGGTGGTGCAGGACGTTCAACTGGAAGATGTGAAGGAGGAAAAGAAAAATGAGCCCCCGCCCCCGCCCCCTCCGAAGGTGGAACCACCCAAGGTGGAAATGGCGAAGTTTACTCCACCTAAGATTGTTAAGGATGAGCAGGTGAAAGAGGAAGAAAAACCGCCTGAACAGGAAAAGCTCGAGGATACAAAAATCGGAACCAAAAACCAGGAAGGAATAAAGGATGAGGGGATTACCGCTCCGCCTGTTTCAGATGCCGGGAAAGGTGTTATTGAAGCCCCCAAAGAGGATTATGATAAAACCTTTACCAAGGTGGAAATTGAATCTGAATATCCGGGAGGACAGGCTGCCTGGGCCAGATACCTTAACAAGACCCTTCATTATCCTGATGAAGCTGTAAACAATGAGATTCAGGGAGATGTGGTCGTTCAATTTATTGTGGACAAAGAAGGGCATGTGAGTGAGGTAGAGGCTGTCAGCGGTCCGAACGAATTGAGGGATGAGGCTGTCAGGGTAATTAAGAAGAGTGGAAACTGGAGTGCGGCGATTCAGAATGGACGCCAGGTGAAATCTTATAAAAAACAACCTATCAAATTCAGGTTGGAAGCTCAATAATAAAATTTGTTCAATTTTTGGAAGTCCTCCCTGCTTTGCCGGGAGGATTTTTTCTTTCTATATAATGCCGTAGGTTTGAAAAAATTGTTGCTTGATGCTGGGTAAACTGTCAGGATGGGATGATACGATCGTTGCCCTTGCCACCCCACCGGGGGTGGGGGCCATTGGGGTTATTCGCCTTAGCGGTAATAAAAGCCTTGAAATTGCAAACGAATTANNTTTGTTACAGGTTTCCCATTCCCTGCATGTCGGTTACCTGAAAGAAGGTGACCGGGTTCTGGATGAAGTTGTTATCGCGCTGTATAAAGCACCTAAATCCTATACAGGGGAAGATGTAGTAGAGGTATCCTGTCACGGTTCCCCCTTCATTCAGGAACAAATAATCCAGGCATTTTTGAGTAAAGGATCAAGATTGGCAAAACCGGGTGAATTTACCCAAAGGGCATTTCTGAACGGAAAATTGGACCTGACCCAAGCCGAAGGGGTGGCTGATCTGATCGCAAGCAACTCTGAAACGGCTCGAAAGTCAGCTTTGCACAGCCTGAGGGGTGGTTTTAGAAATGACTTAAAGATCCTACGGGATCGTCTTCTTAGTTTTTCAGCCCTGATTGAACTCGAGCTTGATTTTTCGCAGGAGGATCTGGAGTTTGCCGACAGACCGCAATTGAATGCCTTGATCGATGAGGCACAAAAGACAACCGACAGTTTATTACAATCTTTTCGACTGGGGAATGTTATAAAAAACGGTGTGCAGGTTGCTATTGCTGGGAAACCCAATGCCGGGAAATCGACCCTACTCAATTCATTACTGAATGAGAATCGAGCCATTGTTTCCGAGATTGAAGGCACAACCCGGGATACCATTGAAGAGGTGCTTAATATAGGTGGCACCCTATTCCGGCTGGTGGACACTGCAGGCATCCGCTCCCATTCCAATGATATTATTGAATCTATGGGGGTAGGTAAAAGCCTCGAAAAAATGAAGCAGGCCGATGTGGTGCTTTATTTGTTTGACTCCGGCACCACAGATGTTACAGAATTAAGTCGGATAATAAATGATCTTGAACAAGAGAAATTCAATTTTATTGCTGTTGCTAATAAAATAGATTTAGATACTGAAGAAAAAATTCGAAAGTTATATGCGGGCTTCCCCAATATATTATTTATTTCGGCTAAGGAAAACCGGTATATAGAAGCATTGAAGGAAAAGTTAGTGGATATGGTTCTGAAGGGAACTGCTCCAACAGAAGGAACAATTGTTACCAATATCCGTCATTTCGAGGCTTTGCAGGAGCTTTCTAAATCGCTTTATGATGTTCGGAAAGGTCTTGACGAAAAAATTCCGGGCGATTTGCTTGCCTTGGACATAAGACGCAGCTTGCATTATATCGGAGAAATTACAGGTGAGATTACTGGCGAAGATCAGTTGGATTATATATTTGGTAAGTTTTGTATCGGAAAGTGAAGTCATTTTCCTTTTATTTCCATCTGCTTTCAAATGGTCGATTTTACTACATCTTAACTTCTCTTGCTTTCTCACTTTTAACACTTATTACCAAAAACTTGTTGCCAATTTGTTGCCAAACACAATAAATTTGTTGCCCGACTCGTTATTCTGGCCAATTTAGGAGAAGTTTTGCTATATTTTGCTACATATAGCAACTATTAGCTACACCTGGCCAACCAATAATTATGAGTAGTAATATTCGAGTAGATAAAACTTGCCAATTCTGTGGGAATAAATTCGTGGCCAAGACCACAGTTACGCAATTCTGTTCAGATAATTGTGCCAAAAGAGCTTATAAAGTTCGTATCCGAGAGCAAAAGATTCAGAAGGTCAGTGAGCCGGATAATAAAACTCTACCTTATAACGTCCTTATAGGCAGGAAAGAGTTTTTAAGCATTAAGGAAGCGGCACAGTTAATTGGAGCCAGCCGATGGACAATTTATCGACTTATAGATAACGGTAAACTTAAAGCCGCAAAACTCCGAAGACGAACAATTATTAAACGGATCGACATTGACCAACTTTTTAAATAACTACTACCTATGAGCGTTACATTAAGGCAACGGAAAAAAGGAAAGAAAATCAGCCTGTACCTTGATATTTACAGAAATGGAGTTAGGGGTTACGAATACCTTGAAATGTATCTTTTCCCGGAGCCGGATAAAGGACGGATAACTAATGAACAAAAAGAGCATAATAAAAAGACTTCTGCTATTGCTGAGAAAATAAGGAATGAAAGATATTGGGAATATGAAAATGGTACGAATGGTATAGGTAATAAATCTAAACTAAAAAGTAGCTTTATTCTGTACATGGAAACATTAGCAAAGAAACGTGAGGAAAGCGAAGGGAATCATGGTAATTGGTTAAGCGGCATTAAGCACTTAAAGGAATATGATGCTAACGTAACTTTTGCTCAGATTGATAAAGATTGGTTAGAAGGGTGGAAAGATTATTTAATATCCAAAGCCAAAACAAAAGCCGATAAATCGTTGGCGCCGAATACCCAATTTTCTTATTACTCTAAAACGGTTGCAACTTTAAAGAAAGCATTCAAAGAAGGCATTATTTCTAAAAATCCAAGTGACGAAGTAGAACCGTTGAAAGAAGCAGAAACAGAAGTTGAATTTCTGACGATTGAAGAATTGAACGCCGCTGCAAAAGCTGATTGTGATAATCCTTTGCTAAAGAGGGCATTCCTTTTTAGTGGTATGACTGGTTTGCGATGGTCAGATATAGAAAAGCTCACATGGGGAGAAATACAGCATTCGAAAGAATTAGGGTATTTTATTAGGTTTAAACAGAAAAAAACTAAACGGTTTGAAACTTTACAAATATCTGAGCAAGCGCGAAACGTATTAGGCCAGATAGATACCATTGATAGTAAAGTTTTTGATGGGTTAAAATATAGCTCCTGGAATAATGTAAAAATAACAAAGTGGATGATGAAAGCGGGTATTACAAAAGGTATCACATTTCACTGTGCAAGGCATTCTTTCGCAACGTTGCAGATAACTTTAGATACGCCTTCTTATGTTGTCCAGAATTTATTAGGCCATAGAAGTTCAAGAGCTACGCAGCGATATGCAAGAGTGATAGATAAAAAGAAGCAGGAAGCAATGAATAAAATAAAGTTAGACTTACCGTAAAACTTCAATAATGCAATTAGAATATTATGAAGGGGAAAGATATAATAATTTGAATGAGGTATTTAATGTTTTGCGATTAAGATTACAAGAAATTCGAAAGGGTGAGATAGATTCGATAGGTGTGGTACTTATTGATGATGAAAATGAGCTTTATAAAATTAAACTTGAGACTATTAAAAATAACATATTCTCATTTCCTTCATTTGAGTCTTTAAAATTTATTGAAGGTATGATTGATTATATTTTGGACTTGAAAGAATTATCCAAGGAGATTATTGAAAAGACATACACTATAGGGTGGAAAAGATTTCCAAAGGAAAGTGAACAGGAGAAGAAAGAATCTTTAAGTAAAATAAATAGGGAATTAGACTTTTATAATAACGAATTGCAAGAAATTAAAATTGATGTAAATAGACAATTAGAGTTTTCTGGTAAACGAAAGGCAAAAAATATCTTAGATGGCGGCAATAAAATAAAAGTAAATGATGAAATATTAACTTTTGGTTTTAAAAAGACTGATACTCATATTTTAAAGAGAATTTATAACTTTTTAATCTTAGAAACAGGCGATTTTATAAATAAAGAAAAAACTTCAGAGGAAACATTTATCAATATCCTTATTGCGAAAAATATTCACCCTATAAGTAATAAGATTCATTTTGAGTGTGAAACCACACAAGTTGCTGAAATTTTAAAGGCTATGAAGCGCTTTTCAAAGGAATTTTCTTTTTCAAAAATTGAAAAATCAAAACTCTTCTATACCAAAAACGGCCTACTCCTAACAGCTTCAAATCTTTCAAAGAGCGGACATAAAG
>PLCH01000014.1 GCA_003135585.1 Chitinophagaceae bacterium | reverse complement strand
TCGCATCCTGGGGCTGAAGTAGGTCCCAAGGGTTTGGCTGTTCGCCAATTAAAGCGGTACGCGAGCTGGGTTTAAAACGTCGTGAGACAGTTTGGTCCCTATCTGCCGTGGGCGTAGGACACTTGAGAGGAGCTGACCATAGTACGAGAGGACCTGGTTGGACGTACCTCTAGTGATCCGGTTGTCACGCCAGTGGCATAGCCGGGTAGCTATGTACGGAACGGATAACCGCTGAAAGCATCTAAGCGGGAAGCCGGCCTCAAGACAAGGTGTCCCGGGTCGCAAGACCCCTAAAGGCCCCTCGTAGACTACGAGGTTGATAGGCCAGGTGTGGACGCGGAGCAATCTGCGGAGCTAACTGGTACTAATCGGCCGTGCGGCTTCTCCATATCTCTAAGGCAAACTTCGAACATCGCGCGCGGGATTCGGATCTCGAATCCTGCCCCTTCGTGGTGCCCAGGACTCATACGATCCAACAAGTTTCCGGTGGTGATCTCGAGGAGGCCACACCCGATCCCTTCCCGAACTCGGAAGTTAAGCTCCTCGGAGCCGATGGTACTGCACGGGAAGCCGTGTGGGAGAGTAGGACGCTGCCGGGATTTTTCCCGACAAGGCCCGCGCGAATAGCGTGGGCCTTGTGCTTTTGTGGCTCGAATCTGCCGGGGATGCGCTTTGACCGGGGTGCGCGTTAGGCTACGGACCTCGTGAGGCTGACGCGTCGCGCCCGGATCTATTTGCTCGTCGCCGCAGCTGGGGTCGGTCTGGGAGTGGTGCTGGCCTTTGGTCCGATCGTCCGGGGGCGGGTCCGTGCTGAAGCCGCCCGCCGTGACCTGGACGTCGAAGTGGGTGGCGTGCGGTTTACCGAACTGCAGGATTACTGCACGAAGACATTCCGTCATGTGGAGGACGGAAAGGGCCTGGACTTCAGCATTGAAGTGGGAGCTTCCTTGCAATCGGAGATTATCCATACGGATGCCAAGCGGCTGCAACAGGTGCTGAAGAACCTGCTTTCGAATGCGTTCAAGTTTACTACCGAGCATGGGACAATAAATGTTACGATTGACCAAAACCCTGAAGGTAACATGGCTCTTATTAAAGTGGAAGACTCCGGAATCGGAATGACTCAGGATGAGGTAGAACACGCTTTTGAATTATTTTACCAAGGACACGCATCCACTTTCAAAGGCACAGGGCTGGGATTGACCTTGTCAAAAGAACTGATTAGTCTTCACAATGGAAGTATTACCATTAAAAGCGAAAAGTGGAGAGGAACTACTTTTATAATTAGTTTGCCCTATGGCAAATTGCACCTAGAGACTAATCAAATACTGTCTGAAAAACCATCGTTGATTAATATTTATGAGGATATAAAAATATACACTACTGATATTGAGCCAATGATCTCGCATAATGAAATTGTGGGTATTTCGAAAAAAGAATATTCCATATTGATTATTGAAGACAGCGAGGATCTGAGGACTTTTCTGAAACGGCGTTTGGGAGAATATTATGAAATACATGAAGCTGAAAATGGACCAACTGGGATGTCTCTTTCTTACGATATCGTTCCGGACCTCATTATTTCCGATATAATCTTGCCTGGGAAGGATGGGTTGCATATCACCGAAGCCCTGAAACAGGATATCCGGACTTCCCATATCCCGATTATACTTTTGACCGCTAGGGGAACTATCCAGGAGCAAATAATGGGGATAAAATTAAATGCTGATGCATTTATTGTAAAACCTTTTAACCTTGTATACCTTGAAGAAACCATCAAAAACCTTTTAAATAATAGGGCAATATTACGGGAACATTATACAAGCGAACTCCCCACTGAATCAAGATCCAATTCTTCTAAGAAAATAGACAGAAAATTTATTAATGAATTTATAGCAATTGTTGAAAGTAATTTATCCAATGAGAATTTTTCTATTGATGACATTTGCAGAGAAATAGGAATTTCGAGAGTTCAACTATACAGAAAGGTAAAGGCCTTGATTGGCTATAATGTAAATGATTATCTACTAACAGTTCGTCTGCAAAAGGCAAAATTCTTGTTGATAAACGAAGGGTTGTCAATTTCTGAAGTTGCATTTAAGGTTGGATTTTCTTCGCAAGCTTATTTTTCGACAGTATTTAAATCTAAGTTTTCGGTAACACCTTCCGAATACCGAGAAAAGAGAAGGGGGTGAAATAGGCTGCATCAAATGCGCCTATCAATCCAGGAATTAGCGCCGAAGGTCCAATTTACAGATTTTCCTCCCCTAGTAATTCCCTGGAGGGTCTCACGAAGTGCAAGGCAATAATATTGCCGCGTGTAGGGTGACTGAAGATCAAAACATACCGGGAAAAAATAATGAGAAATTGAATTTCAAATAGATGAAATCAAACTTCCATAATTGAAAAAACATTGTAACTATATGATTTACAAGTTTTTAGGTGCCCAGGACTGGATTTGTAAAAGATTGATATTCAATTACAAATATTTTAGTGGGTCATTCGTGAGTCATGCAATGAGGTAAAATCTGACTGAATTTGATAATTGCTAAAATACTGGCCCAATTACGTGGGAGAGCATTACAAGACGTTTCACTTACTTTGGCGAATGACGTGTCTGGTCTTTTAAACCAAGGGGTTTACTCAATATTTTATATCGGGTGCAGGTTCAAAAACCACCTCTGTCATAGTTCATCCAGAAGGAGGCCAGTTTGCAAAATCGATTAATGTTTTTATGGACGTTACCATAAAAGATGATCAGATGGAAGTAAATGTGATCAATTACCTGGGTGAAAATATATATTCAACTGTAACACCCATCCTTAGGCACTCCAAACAGCCTGCGATAAGCATGAATTTATATTCCCCCCAAAAATTATTTTGCGGAATAAAAAACCTGACTATCTTTATAGTGTAATACTATACTATTACACTATATATATGTTGAAAATCAATAATTTACATTTTGGATATTCACCGAGAGCACTTTTATTCAGGGGGCTTGACCTTGCTCTTGAGGATGGACATGTATATGGATTACTCGGAAAAAATGGCGCCGGGAAGTCCACATTATTAAAAAATATGACAGGTCTGGCTTTTCCATTAAAAGGTCATTGTCTGCTCAATGGTGTTAATGTATCGGATCGTCCGGTTGCTGTTTTGGAAGACTTTTTTTTTATAGCAGAAGAGTTATTCATGCCATCCCTAACTCCGGTTGAATTTGTAAAAAACACCGCTGGCTTTTATCCAAATTTCGACCAAGATAATTTTTATCACTACCTGAAATTACTGGAAGTTAATCAGTACGGAAACCTGAGCGCACAGTCCTTTGGACAACAAAAAAAAGCCATGATTGCGTTCGGACTTGCGACCAATACGAACCTGATGATTATGGATGAACCCACCAATGGCCTGGATATTCCATCCAAAGTTCAGTTCCGAAAACTGATTGCATCCGTTCAGACTGAAAATCGCTGCATCATCATATCGACGCACCAGGTCAGGGATCTGGAGAGTTTGATTGATACCATGCTGGTCCTGCATAATGGTGAGATTTTAGTAAACAGCCCGATAGACGAAGTGGGAGAGAAGCTGATTTTCGGAATCTATCCTAACTCGGCTGATATATCCGCACTCTATGAGGAAGAAAATATTCGGGGAAAAAATGTCATACTGCCAAACACAACAAAAGAGTTCAGCAAAGTGGATATCGAATTGCTTTTTAATGGCATTATCAGTGGCAACAAATCTCTATTAAAAATCTTAAAGAGATCCTGATATGAAAAAGACTTTTAGTATAATTCGTTTTGGCAAGTTGCTTAAAAAACATACAAAAGAACATTACAGGAATTACCTGATGTCAATCGTTGTGTTGGTAGGTGTAATGATACTTGGCGGAAGTTTTCTGGTTTATATGGCTGACATCCAGTTAGATAAAAATATACAGACATTTCTTTTTTTTACTATCATGTTACTGGCNNATCTTTGCTGATTTAGGCGAAAGGAAAAAAGCTATCGCATGGCTGACTTTGCCGGCATCTCATTTCGAAAAATACCTGGTGGCATGGATTTACTCTTTTCTACTCTTCATCATCGTTTATAGTTTGATCTTTTACCTAGCTGTTTTTATTGCGATTCAACTTCAGCATGTCCATGGTCATCCCCAGGTCATATTAAATGTTTTCGAAATTCAGATTCTTCAGATGTACCTGGTATATGCTTTTTTGCACGCGATTTCCTTTTTTGGAGCCGTCTATTTTGAAAAATTGCATTTCATCAAAACGGCCTTCATTTTTTTTATTATCATGGGTATCCTGATCGTGTTGAATAAGGGAATTCTCAGCACTTTACTCGGAAGAACGGTTGATGCCACTCCCCCATTTGGCAACCTGCGGTTTGCAAATAGCGGCCTTACGGAGGATATCCAATTGGGAAGGCAGCATAATAACCCGTATATGATTTACCTGATTATCATCTTAACTTTTATTTTC
>PLCH01000122.1 GCA_003135585.1 Chitinophagaceae bacterium | reverse complement strand
TCCATGTCTAGACCGGCAACAATGATCCTTTTCCCCAGCAAAGCTAACTGATCACAGACAGCGGGTATTTGATCGTCAAAGAATTGGGCTTCATCGATACCGATTGCATCTGCCGCGTCAGCCAGTAAAAGGATCATCTGGGAATGGTCGACCGGCGTGGATTGGATCGCATTTTCGTCGTGTGACACAATATTTTGCTCGTGGTAACGTATATCCAGGGTCGGTTTGAATATTTTGACTTTTAGATGAGCGATTTCGGAACGTTTTAACCTACGAATTAGTTCCTCNNGTTCGCCTTTTATATTTGGTTCGATAAACATGGATCTATAGCAGTTTGGTTTAGAATTTGCTTTAAATTTATATAAATTACTAACCTCAAAGTATCTGTCCTAACAATAATGGAACGTTTACAATATCTTATAAGCAAATTAAATGAACAATTTGAACAAAATGTTCCTCCTTCCCAAATGCTTGTAACTGTGCAACTAATAGAAACTGAACTCACTTAGTCGTTTACAAAGTCCTCTGCAGGTACAAGAAGCACAAAAATATCAGTCGTAATGCCGTCTGCCCTTAAAATAAGCCCTGAATTGATAAATTTTGATGCAGAGGAAGAAAAGGAAATCGAAAGGAAAATAGTGGAAAAAAAAGGGGTAAATGCCGCCCCTGACAAAAGAGATTCAAATAACTGGCCCCTTTATCCCTTAAATGATATTCCCACGCTGGCTCATCAGCGTACCCGGAAAGAACTTAATGATGTAATCGGCACTGGCAGCTCTTCAATCAATGACAAACTAAAGGACAATGTTTTAGAACTTGCCGCGTCACTCAAGGAAACGCCGATCCGGGAGTTGAAAAAGGCAATTGGAGTGAACGACAGGTATGTGTTCATCAATGAACTTTTCAGGGGGGATGAACCCATGTATGAACGCAGCATTAAGACGATAAATAATTTCAGAATTTTACCTGAGGCCGAATATTGGATGGAAAGAGAATTGAAAATTAAATTAGGATGGGATGATAGCAGGGAAATCACCAAACATTTTTATCAATTGGTCAAGAGGCGGTTTTCCTGAATGAATTCAAGTATTTTTTTGGTTGCTCCTTTCTTAGCATAGACATAGTTCCTAGACGCTTCGCAACAAAGCCGGTATTCTTCGGGATCGGTAAGCAAACGGCTAAATACGGCTTCGGCTTCCAAGGCACTGTCAATAACAATCCCTCCGCCTGTTTCAACCAATGCCATCGCCTCGAAATATTTCTCTATAACCGGACCAAAAACTACCGGTTTCCCATAAACAGCGGCTTCAAGTACGTTGTGGACCCCGTCTCCTCCAAAACCGCCGCCTATATAGGTGATGGTTCCATATTTATACAACCGGGCCAACATGCCGAAATTGTCAATAATCAGCGTATTGACAGCAGCTGTTTGACGGGAACCGGTATATCCCGGGGGAGAAGTGTTGTTTTGCAAAACCGAAAGTCTCATACTCCTTTGAAAAAGTTTTTCAATATTTCTCAAATGCGATTCTTCAATTTCGTGTGGGGCTATGATAAACCTGATTTCAGGATGGGTGTTGGCATAATGATCTAACTCTTCCTCGTCTTCTTCCCAGGTGCTACCTGCTACTATCACCGTCTTGTCGCAGCAAAATTTCTCGATGGCAGGAATGGGTTCATGGAGTTCGGCAATTTCAATTACCCGGTCAAACCGCGTATCACCGCTTATGGTGATTTTTTCTGGAATCACCACCCCTGTCAGTAATTTTTCGGATTCTTCTGTTTGTACAAAAAGATGGTTGAAACAATTCAGCATATAGCGATGAAGTTTGCCATACCATTTGAAAAACGGCTGACTGGGCCGGAATATGGCAGAAATCAGCAAAGTGGGAATATTTCTTTTCTCCAATTCCTTTAGATAATGGCACCAATAATCATATTTAATCCATAACACCAATGTTGGATTGACAGCCTCAATGAAATGCCGGGCATTTGTTTTTGAATCCAGGGGCAGGTAAAATACATAATCAGCTCCTTCATAATCCTTTGTTACCTCAAATCCTGAGGGAGAAAAGAATGTGATTAATATTTTGGAGAAAGGATGCTGTGATTTGATTTTCTCAATGATGGGTCTTCCTTGTTCAAATTCACCCAATGAAGCACAGTGCATCCAAATTACCNNATATTCTTTCTTCCAAGCAACCATAACCTGGCTTTGGGGTTCCAGGGAGATACAATACGGATATGGGTTTTATAGAACCATAGGAAAATGTTGTAAAAAAAAATGTGCATGGGTTTATTGTTAGGTATTTACAGACAAATGTAAAACCATTCTTCAAGTTTAGCGCATGTGTGTCATACACCATTGGATAAACGACAATTTTACAGTAGGTTTGTGCCGCAAAAAGAAGAGAAATGAGGCAGATTCAAATGGTTGATTTGAAGCAGCAATATGCGAAAATCAAAATGGAAATTGATAAGGCTCTGCAATTGGTTATAGACAATGCCGCTTTTATTAATGGCCCCGCGGTGACTGATTTTGCAAATAATTTATCCCATTACCTTGGTACCAAGCATGTAATTCCCTGTGCCAACGGGACCGATGCGCTGCAGATATCCTTCATGGCACTGGGGCTAAAACCCGGAGACGAGGTCATAACACCCTCTTTCACCTATATCGCTACAACGGAAGCAGTCGCGTTATTAGGACTAAAACCTGTTTTTGCAGAGGTTGATCCAAAGACATTTTGCCTGGATCCTGGGTTTCTTGAAAAAGCAATTACACCCCGGACAAAGGCGATTGTTCCGGTGCATTTATATGGGCAATCCGCTCCGATGGAAGAGATCATGCATATTGCCCGGAAAAATAATTTGTATGTTATCGAAGATAATGCACAGGCCCTGGGGTGCGATTACCATTTCAGCGCTGGCACCAAAAAAAAGACCGGAACCATGGGAACAATCGGAACCACTTCCTTTTTCCCTTCCAAAAATTTAGGAGCTTATGGAGATGGTGGAGCAATATTTACCGATAGTGACACGTTAGCCTACAAGCTGAAAATGATTGCAAATCACGGTCAAAACAAAAGGTATTATCATGAGTTGGTAGGCTGTAACAGTCGGTTGGATTCATTACAGGCAGCCATATTGGACGTCAAATTAAAAAAAATGCCCGAATATATAGCTGCCAGAAGAAAAGTTGCTGACGGATACGATAAAGCTTTTGCGGGCCATTCCAGGATTACAACCCCTTTCAGGGCTCAGTACAGTCATCACGTTTTTCATCAATATACATTGCTGCTGGAAGGGGTGGATAGAAATGGATTGATTGGATTCCTCGAATCAAAAGGAATTCCTTCCATGATCTATTACCCCGTGCCTGTGCATCGCCAGAAAATGTTTGAGGATTTCGGAGGTTCTGCCTATAATTTGGGAACTACCGATTGGCTTACGGAAAGGGTCGTTTCATTGCCCATCCACACTGAAATGGATGAAGAGCAAATACATTATATAACTTCCCATGTGTTGGAATTTATTAATAAACTGTAATCTTAACCTTATAATAATAACTTATGAAAATTGCAGTCGTGGGTACCGGTTATGTCGGATTAGTGACAGGTACCTGTTTCGCTGAAACTGGAAACGATGTAACCTGTGTGGACATTGACAATCAAAAGGTTGAGAAACTCCGCAACGGCCAAATCACCATTTACGAACCAGGTCTTGAAAAATTATTTCTTCGCAATATCAAGGAAGATCGTCTACGGTTTACCACCAATCTGGAAGAAGGTGTGAAAGACGCATTGATTATCTTTCTTGCCCTGCCTACCCCTTCTGGCGATAATGGGGAAGCAGATCTGAAATATGTGCTGGGTGTAGCCGAGGACCTGGGAAAGATCATGAAGGATTACAAGGTTATCGTGGATAAAAGTACAGTCCCGGTAGGCACATCGGAAAAAGTACAAGCCGCACTTGCTAAGAATTACAAAGGAGAATTTGATATAGTTTCTAACCCTGAATTTTTAAGGGAAGGTGTGGCAGTAGATGATTTTCTTAAGCCGGACAGAGTAGTAGTGGGGACTATCTCGGAAAAAGCCAAAAAGATCATGGAAGAACTATACAATCCATTTGTGCGACAGGGTAACCCGATCATTTTTATGGACGAGCGTTCTGCAGAATTGACAAAATATGCGGCAAATTCATTTCTGGCTGTTAAGATCACATTTATGAATGAGATCGCCCAACTCTGTGAGCGGCTGGGTGCAGATGTTGACATGGTGCGTCGAGGGATTGGCAGCGATGAACGTATCGGAAAGAGATTTTTATTTCCGGGGATGGGCTATGGGGGTAGCTGTTTCCCAAAGGATGTTCAAGCCCTGGTGAAATCTTCCAATGAGGTCAATTATGATTTCAAAATCCTCAATGCAGTCATTGATGTCAATGAAAAGCAAAAACTCCATCTTATCCCAAAAATAAAAAAGTTTTTCAGTGACAATTTGAAAGGAAAGCATTTCGCTTTATGGGGCCTGGCTTTTAAACCAAACACCGATGATATAAGGGAAGCTCCTGCCTTATATCTTATTGAAGCGCTTCTAAAAGAGGGTGCGACCATAAATGCTTATGATCCGGAAGCAATGAACAATGTGAAGAAAAAAATTGGTGACAAAATTTCTTATGCTGATAATCAGTACGATGCGTTAATGGGTGCAGATGCTTTAATCATCGCTACGGAATGGAATGAATTCAGAACACCAAATTTCTTAAAGATTGTTACAAATCTGAAAACGAAAGTCATCTTTGATGGAAGAAACCTTTTTGACATTGGTGCGATAAGGGAATTGGGATTCTATTATGAAAGTGTTGGCAGGGCCCCGTCGATCAATGGGAAAGGGAATTATAATAAATAATTATGCATGAATAAAAAGCGTGTATTGATTACAGGTGCAGCCGGTTTTTTAGGATCTCATTTATGTGACCGCTTTATTAAGGAAGGATGCCAGGTGTTGGGAA
>PLCH01000464.1 GCA_003135585.1 Chitinophagaceae bacterium | reverse complement strand
GATGAATACCATCAGCAATAATTTCAACATCCATTCCGTCAATCAGGTAAGCACTTTCAATGACACCGGCATAACGAAATGCGTTTCTCCTTGTAACCCCTGACATTCCGGAGTATAAATGTGTTGCCAGGGTGTAACCATTTTCAAATGCCTCCATTACTTCCTCATAAATTGCATCAGTATGTGCAATTGAAGGCAATACAGATTTTGATCTCAGATACCTTCCAAATTCAATAGCCCCTTTTAGTTCGGGGGCGGCACTCCATCTTTTTATACATGCNNGATATACCGGGCATCTTGTGCACCTCTCTGGTTCATGGCAAAGTAGGGCCCTTCCAGGTGCATTCCAATGAATTGAGAACCCTTTGAATTATTGCGATTGGCATCTTCGTAAGCGGCGAGTGTTAGTAAAATTTCTTCCTTACTGCTGGAAAGGGTTGTTGGCATCATGGCGGTGGTTCCATATTTAGCATGTGTTTCGGCAATTCTTAAAAATGCCGACGCATTTCCGTCCATGAAATCATGGCCCCCACCACCGTGGACATGAATATCAATAAAACCCGGTGATATATAATTTCCTTTTGCATTAATTTCAACCGCACCCTTCACCTGAATATTTTTATCACCGACAGCAGTAATAGTTTTACCGGTAATTAATAGGGATCCATCCGATATTATTCTCGAACTGGTTATTATTTTGCCATTGTATAATAGTAGCTGGCGTTGATGCATACAGTATCTATATTTTATTTAATGCAGCAGAATAAATCAGCAGCTGTTTACAAAGCCCATTTTTTTATTCTGTAACCATGGAAAGCATAAAATACAAGGTACAGATAACAGGGTAATAATACCCCATATGCATAACGGAGATTGTACCGATCGGCGAAGTATCCATACACTAGGGGGAGTATGGCGTTACCACATAGGCCCATGATCATGATGGATGCTCCCAGCTTTGTAAACCTCCCCAATCCGTCCAAAGCCAATGGCCAGATACCAGCCCAAATAAGAGAATTGGCTAAACCCAACAAAACCAGGAACCAGATGGAGATATCAGTGGAGTGGCCAAAAAAATTGACTGCCCCCCTGGCAAAGATGATAAGCAGGGAAAATATCAGTCCTGAGATGGTGCATAGACGCAATGCATTTAGCTGACTTAAATATTTCGGGATACATATAATTCCGATAATGTATCCACATATTGTTGCAGAGAGAGTATAGGAGGGAAATACTTTGGCCTCCATCAAACTTATTTGCATGGACCCGGCATATCCTATAATGGTATCAATTGCAATTACCTGGGTTCCTACATGCAAAAAAATCGCTAGGGCACCCAGTATCAGGTAAGGAAATTGAATTATGGTATTTTTATCAGCATTGGCTGTGGCGACTTCCAGCGTTTCCTGCTCCGTATTGATTTCAGGGAGTGGCGAATAGCGGACCATTAACCCCAAACCAAGCAATACGCCGCCCACACAGAGGTAGGGAAGAATAACCCTTCTAATCAATTCATCTAAAGCTATATTTCTTTCAGCTTCATTCATCGCATCCAACTCTCTGAATAGGTTTGTATCGGAAGCCTTCAGGATCACGGCTGCGAAGACAAAAGGTGCAAGAATCCCTGCTCCTTTATTACAAATCCCCATTATGCTAATTCATTGGGCAGCCCTTTCTTTGGGACCTAAAATAGTAATATAGGGATTGGCTGCAGTTTGCAGTACTGAAAGACCCACTCCAATGGTAAAAAGACCAAGCAGAAATACCTCATAAGTTCTGGTAAGAGCCGCCGGCACAAAAATAAAAGCGCCTAATGCCATAGTCCAAAACCCTATCATCATGCCCTTTTTAAATCCTGTTTTCTTCAGTAAAAAGGAAGCAGGAACTGACATAAGAAAATAGGCAATGTAGAATGCAAAGGTTACAAGATAGGATTGAAAATTAGTTAACCTGCATGCAATTTTAAAATATGGTATTAAAATAGAATTCACCCATGATACAAACCCGATAATAAAAAAAAGCACCCCGATTATTAGGATGGGAATAATGGAATTCCGCCTGCTTAAAGAATCCAGGTCCATATCGACGGCCGCTATTTTGCTCATATATTTCAATTATTCCGAATGTACCAAAAAACATTCAGCGAAAATCACTTCTTTACTGAAAGATTATTCGTGGCAATTAAAGAGGAAGAGAATTGATCAAGATAGCAGGTGCAATTTGGATGCAGTTGCAGGATACTTGCAGGGTAGTGTTTATTTACCGGCATTTCAACACTGTTCTTAACTGCTAATGCCTTTCTGCTGTCCGGTACAGAACAGATAATGTGTTTTGATTTTAGGATTTGTTTTATGGACATGCTGATCGCCTGGAGTGGGACTTCTTCTATTGACTTAAACCCNNCTGCAGGGTTCATCCAATTCCACGATAATATACGGCCGCTCCGTTTGAAAATCGGCGGGGGGATCATTGAATGCAAGATGGGCGTTTTCTCCAATTCCAACGAGTGCAACGTCAATGGGAAAGTTCGTTATCAATTCCCCCAGACGATCACATTCTGTCTCAGCGTCCGCTTCACCGTTAATCAAATAGGACGTTTTGATGGGAGTCACCTTTGAGAGGAACCGTTCAAGCAGATATTTTCTAAAACTTGCGGGTGAAGTTATAGGCAAGCCAATATATTCGTCAAGGTGGAACATGGCTACTTTATTCNNGGTTTAGGGTTTCGAACTGGCTGGTTCCGGTCGCCAGGATAATATTCGCAGCGCCCTTTGAGTCAATAGCTTCGCGGATCAATTGCGCGGCGGCATTACCCGCCGCCCGTCCTAATTCTTGTGGATTTTTATTTATTTGAATATTCATAATAACAATTTGACCCATTGAATTCAAGGGCCTTTCTTGCTTAATTGACCACACCTGTGGTACCGGCATTTTGCAATAGAATGTCAATGGGTTTGTTTGTTTTCCAGGAACCGGAAGTAAAGTCGGGAACAGCAATGGGATTTGAATGGTTTGCTACAGACCATTCACTCAACGGTGCTATTGAACTCCAGACTGCCGCATCATAAACATCAATATCAAGAGGTAACCCATTCCGAAGACAGTCAATGGTCCTCCAATCCATAATAAAATCCATTCCTCCATGGCCTCCCAC
>PLCH01000416.1 GCA_003135585.1 Chitinophagaceae bacterium | reverse complement strand
TGGATGAACCAACCAACCACCTGGATGTTGAAATGGTTGAATGGCTAGAACGTTACCTCGACCAGGAAAAGGTGACCTTACTCATGGTGACCCATGACAGGTATTTTTTGGATTCCGTCTGTGAAGAAATTTGGGAAATGGAAGGAAACAGTCTCTATGTTTACAAAGGCAATTATGAGAATTTCATAGAAAAGAAGGCCGCTCGTATCGAAAGTGAATTTGCGAGTATTGATAAAGCTAAGAATTTATACAGAAAGGAACTGGAATGGATGCGCAAACAACCCAAGGCCAGAACTACCAAAAGCAAGAGCAGACAGGATAATTTTTACGTAGTCGAATCAAAAGCGAAACAAAAAATAGAAGATGAGCGCGTTCAGCTGCAGGTAAAGATGACCAGGCTGGGTGGAAAAATTGCTGAATTGAAAAAAGTATATAAGAATTACGGTGAAAAAGTGATTCTGAAAGGATTTGATTATACTTTTAAAAAAGGGGAACGTATCGGAATTATAGGAAAAAATGGAACGGGAAAATCAACCTTTCTTCAAATCCTTCAGCTATCAGTACCAGCTGACAGCGGTAAAATCAATATTGGTGACACGGTTGTATTTGGCAATTATTCACAACAAGGACTAACCATAAAGGAAGATAAACGGATAATTGAATTTGTAAAAGATATTGCTGAAAATTTCCCTTTGGCGGATGGAAGTTCTTTAAGTGCTTCTCAATTTTTACAACTTTTTTTGTTTTCTCCCGATCAGCAATACACGTATGTTTCAAAATTAAGCGGCGGTGAAAAAAGGAGGCTTCACCTGTTGTCCATTCTATTCCGAAATCCAAATTTTTTAATATTGGATGAGCCAACCAATGCTTTGGATCTCCAGACACTGAGCGTGCTTGAAAATTTTTTGAGCGATTTCGCGGGTTGCATCATCATTGTATCCCATGACCGTTATTTTATGGACAGGCTTGTCGATCATTTATTTGTATTCCAGGGGGACGGGGATATCCGAGATTTTCCGGGTAATTATTCTCAGTACCGCCTGGCAATACGGGAGGATGAAAAGTTGACGAATATTGGCACCCAAATGTCAGATAAGAAGGAAGAGAATAATGCGGTTGCAAAGCCAAGGCCAATGGTAACCGGAAAGAAACGACCGTCCTATAAAATTCAAAGGGAATTTGAATTATTGGAACAGGAAATATCCGTTTTGGAAAATGAGAAAAAATTTGTCAACGACAGGCTGAATACGGGAAATGCCCCATTTGAAGAATTGCAAAAATTAGCTACCCGCATAGGGGAATTAACTTCTTTGCTGGATAAAAAAGAACTGAGATGGCTGGAATTGAGTGAAGCTGAAAACTGAATTTCAACCGAAGCAAGTTGATATTCCGCCATATTCTTAGAACTCTTATGGATGAACAGAAGCATTTTTTTTATACCAAATCCCTAAGAATTATTTTTATCAATAAAATAAAAAACATGAGGATATCATTGTTGTTACTGGCCTTCTTATATGTATTCATAGCACGGGCTCAAAAAGTGGCGGATCCAAGGCCTTTTGCAAATGCCATTACCGAGGAAGGTTTAAAGAAACATCTATATATTGTTGCCAGCAAAGATTTTGAAGGCAGGGAAACAGCTACTGAAGGGCAAAGAAAGGCAGCAGCCTATATCGAAGCCAATTTTAAATCCCTGGGTTTGCAACCAGGAAACAAGGGGGAATTCCAACTGTATTACCCTGTATTTCAGGATTCTTTGGTCGATGCTGCAATTCTGGTAAATAACCAGGCTTTCCAATTGAATGAAGATTTTGCCGTAAACATCACCACCAATCACAGTTCTACCATTTTTGGGTCTGAAATAGTTTTTGCCGGCTATGGTATCAGCGATTCCATCAGGGATGATTACCAGGGGCTGGATGTAAAGGGTAAAATTGTTCTTCTTCTGAACGGCGAACCAGCTACTGTCAAACAGCCTCCCGCCGGACGCCGTAATAATTTCCTGACCAAGCAGCAGGCTGCCCTGAAAAACGGAGCGGCGGCAGTCCTTATTATCCAGACAAAATTTACTGGCAATCCCGTTAACAATAAAGGAAATATGTATCTGAGTGCTTATAAAAAATCAATTCTTCCGAATACCTATTATATTTCTGAAAAAATTACGGAAGCCATTATGGGTCCGGACTATTCAACAGCAAAAGGCGGTAGTCCCCAGCCAAAAACCTATGTCGCCAATGTGATGCTGCAGTTCAATAAGGCTACGACACATTTGCAAAGCAGCGATGTGCTTGGCTTTCTGGAAGGAACAGATCTGAAAGATCAGCTCCTGGTGATCTCTGCACACTATGATCACCTTGGGAAACGTGACACGGTGGTTTATTATGGCGCCGATGATGACGGATCGGGCACAGTGGGAGTGCTGGAAATAGCTGAAGCGTTTGGTAAAGCAAAAGCAGCAGGTAAAGGGCCGCGCAGAAGCGTTTTGTTCCTGGCCAATTCCGGTGAAGAAAAAGGTCTGTGGGGATCTGAATATTACAGCGATCATCCCTCCTATCCCTTGGAAAAAACGACTGTTGACCTGAATATAGATATGATCGGCCGGATTGACCCAAATCGGAAAAAAGGCGATTCAACAAACTATGTGTATGTAATTGGAGATGATAAACTAAGCTCTGACCTTAAACCTATCAGTGAGGCACAAAACAGGAAATACTCCAAACTGGAGCTCGACTATAAATATAATGACCCTGCAGACCCCCAAAGAATTTATTACCGGAGTGATCATTACAATTTTGCCCGCAAAGGAGTCCCGATTATTTTTTATTTTGACGGTATTCATAATGACTACCATCGCCCGACGGACACCCCGGACAAAATCAATTATGACCTATTGAGAAAAAGGGCGCAATTGGTTTTTTATACTGCCTGGGAAATCGCCAACCGGAATGATATGCTTAAACGGGATATCCCACTTAAATAATTGAACAATAATGAGGGAATCCAAGTTTTTATACCGTTGTACCTTCATTACTGGAATATTATTAATAATAACCTCCCTTTTACATTTCTTCAACATTAACGATACCATTATAGCAATAAAAACAGGAGACATTGCACCCTCCCATGCATCCAACGCGGTAAGTACATGGATTTTTTCGGGGATCAGCATGTTTATCATTGGAGTGTGGCTATTGTGCCTTTTAGACAACCTTAAGAAACTTCAGGTGAAAGCATGGTGGCAGGCATTCCTGATCGGGACTGCGCTAGCTGTCTTTGGTGGGGGTTGCTGGTTGAAATACCCCAAGGAGTTACACTTACTTTATTTTTTGCTTCTTGGAATGATTCTTCTTGTGCCGTTGATTTTATATGCCGGGAGGTTCAGGAGAAAAAAAAGTCAGGAGAGCCCAAATAAAACATGAGATTTGAATTTCCGATAATATTATTGTTCTCCTTACAATTGAGTACAGCCCAAATTGTTCAACTTCCGATTGATTCCATCGCAGAGTGACAGACTATATCTGACCACGCACTTCAAAGATTTAAATTTTCATTGCTATGCGGATCAGGTTATCCGATTTTATGGTACAAATACAGCTCCGATATTGTTAAGCTGGGGAAGGAGTACCCCAACAATACATAGCATTCTCACAAGATTGCTCTGGCAAAGGGATTTTGGGTTGGCCCATGTTTTGATATAAAATACCTAAAGCTGTTCAACTTAAAGAACTTATATCATGTCTGACTCCTATACCTCTTACCTGATCCAATATTCTTACGGTCGGGAAATAATACCAGTAAAGACCCATATTTTTGATGATGGCCGCAACGAAATTTATGTTTCCTGTGAAAAAGAGCTTTTTCAAACTATTGTTCACCGAAAGGCTCTTTTTCTTGATAAAACAAATGCAGAACATTTTTTTGAGCAAATTGGACTACAACCCGTCCTGTTCAGTTGCTTTTCAGACCAGCGTTGCGCGAACTTTTTAAAGGGTCTGCTAAATACCATTTTATCGGACTATCAAATTGGCTTGCGTCTTTTGCAGGTAAGCCTTACCTGAAAACATCGGGTTCCACATTTCCACTTACATATTAAACTTAACATCCAGTTACCTGGCCTGCGCTTTTATCCGGCTCCTGATTGATCCTTTGTTGGGTGATTTATAGTGGCTTACCCATGCTGTACCTTTATCGTAAGCTTTGTTTGAGGATCATTCGCTTTTTCACCATAAAAAAAATGCTGGAGCTACCCTATGAATTGAAACAATTAATTTTACGCTGCTAATCCTTATCCAGAAAGGGTGAAGAGCAAATTTTTAACCGATTTTAGTCGGATAACAATGATAATTTATTGTTCATTCGGTAAGAGAAAGTACATTGCCATCTGGATCCTTAAACCAAGCAACTTTTGAACCTCCAGGAGATGTCCATACACCAGAATTGTCCTGCTCAAGAAATTCATATTTGTTAAATTCAACTCCCTTCTTACTAAGGGATTTTACCACTTCGTGAATATCTGAAACATTCCATCCTAGTATAGTAAAGCTTTGTGCCGTAAATTCATTTACAATGGTTACCCTTAATAATGTTCCATTCGCGTCAAATTCTAAAGCATAATTATCTTCGGATAATAAAGTTAGTCCCAGTATTCCTTCGTAAAATGCCTTAGCCAGTTTTGAGTTAGTTGTCGGAACAAAGGCCTTTAAATTTTTGTCTGAAAGCATAATTAAAGATTAATTAAATTTGTATGAGAAACAAATATATTCCTTGGGCAAGAGAAGAAATTGTATAAAACGACTTTTTTCTCTGATTTATGAAAATTGTACGAAGACCTATTACATCATCAATTTATCGCTGGAATGGAATATCGGCGATGTACTATTCATCTCATCTTACACCATTCCACAGTCACAATAACCTACAACTGATTTTTGATATTCAGGAAAGCTTTAAGCTTCGTACGCAGAAAAGTTATTGGCGCAAATATAAAAGCCTTGTCATTAAAGAGAATGTGATTCACCGGTTGGACACGAATAGGAGTGTACAACTTATAATCTACATTGATCCTTCCTTGGATATAGCAGAGAAAATAAAGTGCGCTTTTTTGCATAATTCCGAAATATTGGATTTAGAAGTTGAGATTAGAAATTTAGTTTCGGTAAAAACGCTTCAAGATTCTTTATTAAGCTCTGACAAATCTTTACTTAGAAAATTTATTCGGGAAATAATTAATACCATTCTTAATGGCATAACTGTCTGTACTGAAGAAAATCGCATAAAACAAATTAAATATCTTATTCAGTACGACCCGGCTGTATTTGATACCCGCATGGTGGCAACAAAGGTTTTCTTATCTGAAAGCAGGCTCAGGGCCTTATTTAAAGAACAAACTGGAATTTCTCTTCACAAATATATATTATGGAACAGGTTAATGCAAAGTATCTGCCGGATTATGAATGGAAGCAATATTCATGACGCCGCAATATATGCCGGGTTTGAAGATAGTAGTCATTTGCATAAAACAATGGTAAAGCTATTAGGTGAGCATCCTTCATCGTTTATTAATAGAAATAAAGAATTGAATATTATATTNNGTTTGTTGAAGCCCAGTAAATGTAGACCTGTGTAGCCGTGACTCGAACTTCGCACCCTTGGATTTGACGAATATCTATTCCTTCTGAATTGGTATTCAATTAATTGAATCTTCGAATTCCTGCCTAACAAGTAGTCCGATTTGGTTTGACGTCACACACAATGGTTTCTATAAAATAGCTGTTGTTCTGCTTAAGCAGAACAATTCTGTTATGATATTACAAATTTTGCTTAATCTATTGTAAGGATCTATTCATTTTTAAATGAAAAAATGCAACCAAGTGTTGATTTTTGTATTTTATCTTCTTGAATTATTAACATTTGGAGACAGATAAGGAAAAGATACTGCTGGCGGAAATAAAATCAAACCCAGACAGGTTTGGTATACTGTACGATGAATATTATCACGCTGTATTTTCCTATATTTTTAGGCGGCTGGGTGATTATGAGTCGGCTCGCGACATAGCATCCGAGACTTTTCTCAAAGCGTACCTAAAAATAAGTTCTTTTGAGTGGCGCGGAGTTTCCATAATTTTTTGGATTTTCCGCATTGCAAGCAATGAAATCAATCTTTTTTTTCGAAATAGCAAATATGTTCCGCAGTCAATTCAATATCGCATTAACAATCAAGGGTTTGACATGCTAGATAAGGTTGCAGAACAGCAAGATAAAGAAAGGATTGAAAATGAATTTGATCGACATGAAGATTTTTTGACTATTCAGTTACATCTTAAACAATTACATGTAAATTATCAGGAAGCAATTGCGCTAAGATACTTTGAGCAAAAAAGTATAAAAGAAATCGCAACAATTCTTAATAAAAAAGAAGGTACGGTTAAATCCTTATTGTCACGGGGAATAGAAAAGTTAAAAAATTTATTGTAGAAACTGCAACCAATTATCTGAATGGTGTATTTGATTAGTAAAACTAATTTTTATGGAAAGTAATGAACTTGAAAAAAAACTTGAAAATATTTCATCACCGCAACTTCCCTCATTACAACATCAGGAAAAGCTAAAATTAAGTATTCTCAGTGCTAAGAAATCTTCAAGGACTGTAATTATATTATTGGCATTTCCATTTATAGTTTTTTTTGGAGGCATCTTGCAAAGTGCATTTAATATTTTATTGCCCCCATGGTCGTGGCTNNATAAAATATTCACCCTTGTGGCCTGCGTGGCTGCGCATGCTTGTTTATGTAATGATATTGATTGTATTTCCCCTGGTAGCCGCACTTATAAACGTATTAGCAATAACCTGGTTTGAATATGATAAAAAACAAAAGGTATTAAACATCTCCATACGAATAAGACCAGTTAACATGATCATAATAATTGTAACAACAACTATTGCATTGCTTTTCATTGGACATTCAATTGCAGAATGGATCTCTGGAGAACAATAAGGTTAAAAACTAACTGATGTGAAAACAAATAAAATAAACCTGCTTACGACCCTTGACGAATACTTTTTCAATACGTTTAACAATGCTTCGAGTTATATAATATCACATAATAAGGGCCTCAATTGTTTAATGATAAATCTCAATAAATTCGTAAAGCGGAATGCCAGACCTCTTAAGCTGTTGGTGTTCGTTCGGATAGTGCTGAAGGAAGTCAATCACGAACAACCAAACAATTTCAGAATGAGTAGTAGACCTGTGTAGCCGTGGTTCGAACTGCTATGTAGAAAANNTCTATTCCATCTGACTTGTGCATCAATTAGTTAGAATAATTAAACTGGTAATAAAATCATTCAATTAATCTAGTTATATATAGTCTAATTATATCCTTCTTCTTTTTTCCAACTTCAAAATGTTTGGATTTTTGTATATATACCGAAACTTACATTTCAATACTTAGTAAAATGAAATTATTTCGTACTTTTAAATTGTCGCATTGAAAATATTTCCTCACTTATATAGTTAACCACCTTTTTTAATCTGCACGCTTTTTCCGCACCCGATTTAGCTTCTTACGTATAAACTTATTTATTATTCATTTAAACAAAACTAAATGGTTATGAAACAAACTCCGCTCTTATTCTTCGCATGCATCGTTATTTTCGGCTGTACCAATGGGCCAAAACAAGAT
>PLCH01000339.1 GCA_003135585.1 Chitinophagaceae bacterium | reverse complement strand
CAGCCTTTTGCATGATAAGTTTTCTAAGGCTGTCGATCTGGGGGGTGGTTAATGTGGAGCCGTCCAGGAAAATATAGTTTGCCCTGAAGGAAATTATTTCTGTTGCGTCAAGGACCTTGTATGTGACATAACCGACGGAAAAGATGTCGCCTTTCTTTTGACGCAACAACCTTTTGTCAATAAGGGTTGTATCTTTTCCAGACTTCAGACTAAGTATTGCAGGTTTGAGTCCAGCATTGGCGTCAATGAATTGTTGTGCTTCCTGGACAGTCCCAATCTTTTGAAATTTTTCGGTCACTGTTTGTTGCGCGAAGATTGGGATTGAACAAAGCAGCAATAAAGCCGCAAAAATCGTTTTCATATTTTTCTTTTTAGACTGGTGCATTAAAAAAATTGAGACAACTTTCTGTTTATAAATCGCAAAACACTCCATAATGAAGATACTATTTTTCAAAATATTAACTCTTTCAGGACACCAATATATAGTCAAATTAACTGTATTCAATATCAGGAGATTTTTTAAACAAAAGTTTAAGAAATAGATTAAGATTTGTTGTTTTTGCTCCTGCTTAATGCTGACTCTTTTAAAGCCCGGGAGAATTGGATCTGGGTTGTTTCCATACCATCAAATAAGCTACTCATCGATTGACAAATTTTACATAACTCATTGTCATACAATAACTACTGGCAAGCAATTCAAGAAATCAGGCGGCATGGGATNNGCAATATTTTGTAATCAAGGGCAGCAAAGAAAACGAGATTGTGAAACAAAGCTGCTATAATAAATTTGGTAGTGTTGCGACAATTTTTCCAGGCAAGAATTAAACCAATAGTGTCACATAAAAGAGCCGGACAAATGAATAGAATGTATATTTAAATGTAATAATTTTATTAAATCGAAAGAAATAAGATATTAACTGTTAACTCCTGAGTTGGGAAGCCTGAGACTTCCCCATAAACCCGGCCGTAAATTCTTCTCACTAATCAGTTAGCATCAACTGGAAAAACATTATCTTGAAAAGCTAAGATTCAATCATTTAATATGATATTAAACAAGTTTCACTTTTGCTTGGTTTTTCTATTGTTCTCTTCTTCCTTGCATGCCCAAAAAATAATGGGTTTTAGTGATGAGAATGCAGTTAAACAAGCCGATTGGGAAAAACAATATGACGCGCAGTTAAATGCTAAAGATTTAGATTCATGGATGCAATATCTTACTTCGCATCCACATCATGTTGGCTCAGTTCAGGATAAGGCTAACGCGGAATACATAGCTGAATTATTTAAGCAATGGGGTTATCAAACCCAAATTGATTCTTATACGGTTTTATTTCCCTCACCGAAAACCCGGATACTGGAATTATTGGGTGCTAATCCATTCAAGGCCAAGTTAGAAGAACCTGCTGTCAATGGGGACAAAACATCCGGACAAAAATCGGAACAATTACCTAGTTATAATGCCTACTCTGCTGACGGTGATGTTACAGCCGAATTGGTGTTTGTCAATCACGGAATACCCACGGATTATGAAGAATTAGAACGGATGAATATTGATGTAAAAGGTAAAATTGTAATTGCCAAATATGGTGGTTCCTGGAGGGGCATTAAACCCAAGGTGGCAGCTGAGCATGGCGCTATTGGATGCATAATTTATTCCGATCCGGCCGACGATGGGTATACGCAGGGCGATACCTATCCTAACGGTCCGTTTCGCCCTAAAGAAGGTGTGCAAAGAGGTTCGGTGTTAGATATGCCTACTTATCCTGGCGATCCGTTAACACCGGGTGTTGGTGCTACTAAAGATGCCAAACGATTAGATAGAAAAGATGCAGTAACAATTATGAAGATCCCGGTGCTCCCTATTTCTTATGAAGATGCTTTACCCCTATTGAAATCATTAGGGGGACAGACTGTACCTGCTTCCTGGCGTGGCACATTACCTATTACCTATCACCTGGGGCCCAGCAGAGAAAAAGTGCATTTGAAGCTTGTTTTTAATTGGGATATGAAACCGTTATATGATGTAATCGCCAAATTGACCGGCAGTGAATTCCCGGATGAATGGATATTGCGGGGCAACCACCATGATGCCTGGGTCAATGGTGCGGAAGACCCGACTAGTGGTTTAGTGGCCGAGCTGGAGGAGGCGAAATCTGTAAGCGAACTAATTAGGAAAGGATATCATCCTAAAAGAACCATAGTTTTTTGTGCATGGGACGGAGAGGAACCGGCTCTATTGGGTTCTACAGAATGGGTGGAAGATCATGAGCAAGAACTAAAAAAGAAAGCGGTTGCCTACATTAATACCGATGCAAACGGACGAGGCTTTATTACTGCAGAAGGCTCTCATACCTTGGAGGCTTTTTTTAATGAAATTACCAATGTTGTTATCGATCCCCAAACCGGAGTTACTATAAAGGAACGCCGTTATGCAAAATCTTTGGTCGATGCTGATAAGGATACCAGAATTAAATTAATGGACAATAAATATCAAAAGCTGGAAGCATTGGGATCAGGCTCTGATTTTACTCCCTTCTTACAACACGTAGGAATTGCATCTATTAATATAGGTTTTGGTGGAGAGGCCGAGGCTGGGGTTTATCATTCTGTGTATGATTCGTATGACCATTACACCAGGTTTGGTGATCCCGGTTTCCAATATGGCATAGCTTTAGCAATGACAGCCGGTCGTATTACCATGCGACTGGCAGGTGCAGATGAATTACCTTTTAATTTTCATATCTTTTACAAAACGGTTTCCGACTATGTAATTGAAGTAAAAACATTATTAGATAATGAAAGAACCAAAACCGACATTGAAAATCAGATGATAAAAGATAATTTGTACAATCTGTCTAAGGACCCTAAAAAAATCTATTTATCGCCCGCAGCCAAAGAGCCGGTTCCCTACTTAAATTTCAGCGAGTTGGATAATGCAATGGAGCAATTAAAAACAGCTACCGAAGATTTTCAAAAAGTAAATGTGAACTATAGCAAATTAACAAAGGCAAAAGGACAGCAATTGAATGAAATTTTATACAGAGCAGAAAGAAGCTTGTTGCAGGAAAAAGGCCTGCCCCGCAGAAGTTGGTACAAGCATCAGATATATGCGCCCGGCCTTTATACGGGCTACGGAGTAAAAACTTTGCCAGGCATTAGAGAAGCCATAGAGCTCCGCAACTGGAATGAAGCACAGGAGAATATTAAAATAATTGCTCAAACAATAGTGACCTATACCAACCAGGTAAAGCAAGCCACTAATTTGCTACTATAGCTGTAAAGTGATGGAAAATAAAGGCTCTGATTACCGTTTAGCCCGAATGAATTCGGCAAGAATCGAACATCAGGGTATCCGCAGAAGCGAATATGATAGTGTTTAGAAGATAAGTTGCATCTCGTAGCTTGGGATTAAAAATTGATATTGAGGAACCAACGCCTCTAAATGAAGGAAAGTCAATGGAATTTATTCCATAGGTTGGTTATAATTCCTAATGGACTTTAGTAACTTTAATTTGGGGTCTTTAAATTAAAAAATTTTTAAATTATCCCCGCAATCTGACCGAGAAATCATTTAATACCCAACCTCCGTAAAATTACGGCCTGTATATTTGATTGTCCGGAAAGTGTTTTGGTAGAGTTTTGCCCCCAAAACAAATTTTAATATTGCGTTGATAAATGACCTCTATGAAAATGCATAGGAACTATCGGCCAAGCAACGGCTATGAAGGAATCCAATTAAAGGCAAACGTCAGGCAGGAATGTGAAATAGAGCACCGAAAGCAATCGGAGATCCCATGAAAGACACATGAGTAAAACATTTAAAGTTTATATATATGCCAATTTATATGGACCGGCACGATGTTTCAGAAACTGTTACAGCAGAAAATATAGCCAGACTGCACCAGGAAGATTTAAAAATACAGCATCAGTTTGGTTGCAGGGGGCTTACTTATTGGTTTGATGATAAAAGGAAAACTGCATTCTGTTTAATTGAAGCACCTGACAGCAAAGCCATTCAAAAAATGCACGATAAGGCTCATGGCCATGTTCCACACTCTATAATTGAAGTAGAAACAAGTATAGTTGAATCTTTTTTAGGTAGAATTGAAGATCCTGAAAAAGCTCAAAACACCGAATTAAACATTATTAATGATCCCGCCTTCAGAACAATAATGGTAATATCGTTAAATCAATTAACGATGATAAAAGATGACTCTTTACTTTTCAAAAATTCGTTTCGCAATTTCAACAATGCCATTCGCAAAATATTAAATGCATATGAAGGGAAATCTGTTAAACAAACGGATTACCATTATCTAGTTTCATTTAAGTCAGTCACAAATGCAGCCCACGCTGCATTTGATATTCAGTCACTGAATAAGGAGTTCAAAAAGCAAAAGACGAAGGGAAAAATTATTTTAAAAATAGGGTTAAGTGCTGGTGTGCCCGTAACTAAAAAGCAGTTATTATTTGAGGATGCAATAAAATTGGCTGAACGAATGTGCGGCATAGTTAAAGGCGAAATTATTGTTTCAGCTGAAGTTAAAGATTTGTACAAAAGCGAAAATGCAGATGCTTTCATTGAAGGGAAAGGTATCTTCTCTCTTACGAAGGCGGACGAAAGATTTATCACCCATTTAATGGATTATACAGATGAAGCTTGGGCCAATACAAATATGAATGTGAATAATTTTAGCAAGCCTGTGGGGTGCAGCAAATCTCAATTGTATCGCAAAATGATCTCACTCACCGGCAAATCCCCCAATACATTTCTTAAGGAATACCGGCTGAAAGAGGCCTTAAAATTATTGAGAAAAAATGCCGGCAATATTTCAGAGATTGCCTTTGAAGCCGGCTTTAGCAGCCCTTCCTATTTCACGAAATGCTTTAAAAAGAAGTTTGGCCTTCTCCCGGCGATTTATCTTAATTCACAGCAATGACCCTGCTGCTTTAATGGTTCAAAATTACCATTGTTTGAACGATTCATTATAGTTGGATGCAACTATCCCGACTATATTTATGTATTCCTAAAACAAAATTTTTTTTATGAAAAAAATCACAAAACACCTAAATGTACTAATTGTAAGTATGCTTTTAACCGGCTTTGCCAGCATAGCTCAAAGTTCGGTTGTGCCTAATAATGAAAAAAATAAAAAAGAAATGCAAACTGAATTGAAGACTTACGTAATTGAAAGGAATATACCCGGGGCGGGTCAATTCACTCCAGAAAAATTAAAGAGCATTTCCGAAACCTCCTGCACGGTACTGAAAGAGTTAGGCCCTGGGATTCAATGGCTCCACAGCTATGTAACGGACAATAAAATATTTTGCGTTTACAAAGCGGAAAACATTGATATGATTAAAGAACATGCCAAAAGGGGAGGATTTCCAGTCAATGCTATTTATGAAGTGTCATCAGTTATCAGTCCTGCCACGGCTAATTAATGGGGTTATTTCAATACTTCAGGCTACCTTACCATTCGGTAACTGTCCTGTTTTGAAATAAATTGTTTCACGAATCATTTGATTCCAAACAAATAAGAGCCACCGAAGGATTTTCAACTTCATCCTGGCTGGTGTCCGAAACTAAATAAGAGAAAGTCCTTTGCGTCGTGAGAAACAAAGGACTTTTCCAATATTAGAAATAGGTGAAGGGAATATGATAAAGCATTGAAAATACCTTCAATAAAATCTTGTGCTCTGGTTATTTAGAGCGGGTGGTTTAATGAATGAGATTCAAAAGTCTCTATTTTCCCATTGCGGTATGGACGGTCGTAATTTACTGGGCCAAATGATATTTCGTTTCAATACTGACGCCCCTGGTCAAAGTTTGATAGACTACACAATATCTTTCTGTTAGTTTTGAAAGACTTTCAATTTGCTCAGCCGTTGCATTAGATTCAAGATCAAATTCCAACCGTATTGATCTAAATCCAACCGGAACGTCTTTTGACACCCCTAGGGTACCTCTAAAATCTAAATCTCCTTCGGCCTTAACAACTCCATCCTTTATTTCAACGCCAATCGCGGTTGCAACAGCGCGTAAGGTGACACCTGCACAAGCAACCAAGGCCTCCAGCAATAAATCTCCTGAACAAGCCAAAAGCCCGGTTCCTCCTGTCGCAGGGTGGAGTCCAGCCTCAAGGAATGCCCGGCCAGTTTCGATAGTACACGCTATTCCATCCCCAATTTTTCCGACAGCTTTTAACGTAATCATTGCAGATCCAGGGTCAGTTCTATATTTTTCTTTCAGGGGGGCCTGTAGGCTCTT
>PLCH01000205.1 GCA_003135585.1 Chitinophagaceae bacterium | reverse complement strand
ATACAATACCATCAAACCTGCATTTATTAAAGAGGGAGGCTGGAAGCAGGGTGACACGCTTATTCAAAAGGATCTTGCCAAAACACTTAGACTCATTCGGGATCAGGGAGCAAAAGGCTTTTATGAAGGCGAGACTGCAAGGTTGATCGTGGAAGAAATGAAAAGGGGAAAGGGCATTATAACTTTGGAAGACTTAAAAAATTATACTGCAAAACAAAGGGAGGCGGTGGTCTTCAGCTACAAAAAAGAATACAGCATTGTCACGATGCCTTTACCAAGCAGCGGGGGGGTATTGCTGCCCCAGATGATGAGAATGATCGATAATCAGCCCTTGCGGGATTATGGATTTGAGACTGTAAAATCAGTCCACCTGATGACGGAGGTTGAAAGATTGGCTTATGCAGACCGGGCAAAGTACCTGGGTGACAAGGATTTTTATAAAGTTCCTTCCAAAACCCTTATCAGTTACGCCTATACCGCTGAAAGAATGAAGCATTTCGATCCCCTCAAAGCGGGTAATAGCAAAGACATCCAGGCGGGAAATATACTCCCTGAAAGCGAAGAAACTACCCACCTTGACGTCTATGACCAGGAAGGCAACGCAGTATCGGTCACCACAACGCTAAACGGTGAATATGGAAGCAGGACTGTAATCGGAGGTGCAGGTTTTATTATCAACAATGAAATGGATGATTTCTCCATTAAAGCAGGAACCCCCAATATGTACGGGGCATTGGGGGCTGAAGCAAACGCTATTTCACCGGGCAAGCGGATGCTTAGTTCCATGACACCGACCATTGTAATGAAGAATAGCAGACCCTATCTGGTCGTGGGTACTCCCGGAGGGACCACGATCACGACTTCTGTATTCCAGACCCTGGTTAATATTCTGGAATTTGACATGAATACCGAAGATGCAGTCAACAAGCCCAAATTCCACCACCAGTGGTTGCCCGATATGATTTTTGTCGAAAAAGGATTCCCTGCCGCAACAAGGGAAGGACTTGAAAAGATGGTTTACAAAATTGTTCAAAGAGAAGCCATTGGCCGCACGGAAGTAATAAAAATTCTAGCGAATGGAAAAATAGAGGCCGTTGCCGATAAAAGGGGGGAAGATACCGCAGCAGGATACTAAATAAACAAGCCGAATAGACATGAAAAACGCGTCAAAAGAATTCCTTGAAACAGCCATTAAGCGATTAAGATATTACAAAGAATTAGCCGAAAAAACTTTTGACCAGCTGGATGAAAAGGATTTCCATTTTCAACCCAATGAGGCAAGCAATAGCATTGCTGTCATAATTCAACACCTGAAGGGCAATATGCTTAGCCGCTGGACCCATTTTCTGACCGAGGATGGTGAGAAAGAATGGCGGGNNATGCGGAATTTGAATTTCATGATTATTCCAAGCTACAATTGATAGAACAATGGAACAAAGGATGGGATTGTTTTTTGAATTCCGTGGAATCCCTTAAAGAGGATGATCTTTTGAAAACTATTTACATAAGAAAAGAACCTTTGAGCGTAGTGGACGCCATTAACCGGCAGCTGGCACATTACCCCTACCATATTGGTCAGATTGTATATATAGGGCGTCTTATCAAGGATTCCGGCTGGAAGAATCTTTCCATACCAAAAAGCAGTTCGGGTCACTCCAGGCGGGAAACGGCCAAATAAACCCCCCAGGGTTCATAATTTAACCATAATCCGGCATTGTAANNTAAAAAGGCTTTGGTACTGAATTTGCACATAAATGTCGTTTATCTATTTTTGCAACTGTAATCCCCCATATTTCTGAAAAAAGTCTCGCAAATATTCCTTAATTCACTAGTAACTTTGCTGCTACTGCTGGCTGCTCTTTGGCTTCTGGTGGAAACATTCCATCAGCGTTCCGTGATGTTCGGTCTTTTGCTGGTTATCGTTTTTTGGATTTTGGTGAAAACTGCCAAACGAAACTCATTCCTGGCCTGTCTCATTTTATTGATATNNATCCAGGTTATCAAAAGGACTTAACACAGAAATAAGTATAAACCATGTGGATTTTTCCTTTTTCGATAAAATGCTTTTGCAGCAGGTAGTAGTCAAAGACAAGAACAAAGACACCCTGTTATATGCCGGCCAGGTCATAGTCAGGATCACTGACTGGTTTTTTTTAAAAGATAAAGCAGAACTTAAATATATAGGCCTGGAGGATGCCATTGTAAATCTGCACCGAAAAGATTCTATTTGGAACTACCAGTTTCTCGTTGATTATTTTTCCAGCGGCAATAAATCGACCGATTCAAACAAAATTTCGCTTGACCTTAAAAAGGTGAAATTCTCCCATATTCATTTTTTGAAAAAAGATGAGTGGCGGGGGGAAGATATGGATCTGCGGTTACGGTCCCTGAACCTGGATGCCGACCTGATAGATTTTTCAAAAAAAATAGCCCGGATCCGTTCCCTGGAATTTACTGAACCTGAATTTTCCATAACCGGGTATCGGGGCACCAGACCAGCTCCTCCGGACAGGAAAGAAGATATTGTAAACGATCCGCTGCATTTAAGATGGAATCCGGGAGCATGGGAAATAGCCATTGAAAACACGAAGATTGATAAAGGATCCTTTAAAAATGATAATCTCACCGATATTCATCCCTATGACCATTTTGATGGTAATCATATTTATTTCAGCGCAATAAACTGCAATATCAAAAACTTTCGAATGTCCCGGGACACGATAACTGCCCAGACCTATTTGGACACAAAAGAAAGAAGTGGTCTTATAGTAAAAAAATTTAATGCACGGATAAAATTTTTCCCCGAAGCGATGGAGTTTTCAAAAATGGATATCCAGACAGGGAAAAGCAGGCTGCGTAATTTTTTTGCTATGCGCTATAAAACCTTCGATGACATGTCTGATTTTATAACGAAGGTAAAAATGGAAGGAGATTTCACCGATGCCGATATAGACAGCGATGATATTGCCTTCTTTGCACCGGAATTAAAAAACTGGAAGAAAACTATCCGGATCACAGGTAATATCAAGGGATCTGTTGGGGATCTTCAGGGCAGGAATGTATTGATTAATGCCGGAAAGAATACTTTATTGAACGGGGATATCCACCTGAAGGGCCTGCCTGAAATTGATAAAACCTTTATTGAATTTAAGTCAAATGATTTCAGGACCACGTATAAGGATATCATCACCATGGTACCTGCACTGAAAAAAATTGAGCAGCCAAGACTCGACCGGATTGAGTGGCTCCGGTTCAAGGGGAATTTCAAAGGTTATATAAATGATTTTGTCACCTCGGGAACTATTGAAACCAACCTCGGGAATATAGAAAGCGACGTGAACATGAAATTTAGCGTTAAAAATCCGTCTGTTTATTNNTTCCGGTACCATTAATACGGGAAATTTTGATCTTGGCCAGTTTTTTGGAGATGAGAATATGGGCAAAATTTCCTTCCGGGGCAAGGTGAACGGAAAGGGGCTCACTTCGAAAACACTAAATGCAACCCTTGACGGAACCGTGAACCGCTTTGATTTTCATGGTTATACTTACCAGAACCTGGCCGTTAACGGGACCGTTGCCGAAAACAAATTCAATGGCCAGCTGATTGCCAGTTATTCAAATTTGCAGGCTCACCTGAATGGTTTGATAGATTTCAGCCAGCAGCAACCTAAATTTGACTTTAATGCCACGGTGACAAGATCCAACCTTAAAAATCTCCATTTTACAAATGACAGCATAGCTTTCGACGGAAAGTTGCGGTTTAATTTCACGGGAAACGATATAGATAATTTTTTAGGAAGTGCACGTATATACAACGCCTCCATTTACAAAAAAGGAAAACGTATTTCCTTTGATTCCCTTACACTTGAATCGAGTGTGGTAGACAACAACAAAACAATTACAGTTGTCAGTAACGAATTTGACGGAGCCATTGTTGGAGAGTTTTCAATAAAGGAATTGCCATTTGCGTTCCAAACTTTTCTAAACAGGTATTATCCGAGCTATATCAAACCGGTCAGATCTAAATTATCCAACCAGAACTTCAGTTTTGTTATCACAACCAAAAAAGTAGATGATTACCTGGATCTATTTGTCAAGAACCTGAAAGGTTTCAATTATACCAGTATCACGGGGCGCATTGACAGCAAGGAAAACCTGCTTGACCTGAATGCGGAAGTGCCTCAGTTCAGTTATAAAAATATCTCCTTCTACAATGTGAACCTCAAAGGCAGGGGCAATTTAGACAGTCTTGGAATGGAGACCACGCTGGGTGAAGTGTGGGTGAGCGACAGTTTGCATTTTCCCACCACCCATATCCAGCTTAAGTCATTTAATGACCTGTCCACCTTACAGGTGATGACCAGCGCGAACAAGACACTTAACTCTGCCAACATATCGGCACAGGTTCAAACCAGCGCTGATGGGTTTCATATCAGGTTCAATCCATCCAACTTTGACTTAAATGGCAAACCCTGGACAATAGACAAAAACGGGGAGCTATCTTTCGACAAGAATATGGTTTCGGCCGATGCGGTAAAAATCTACACGGGAGACCAGCAGATACTTATCAATACGCGTCCTTCATCTGAAGGTAGCTGGAACGATATTTATATTGATCTAAAAAAGATAAATATCGGGGACTTTGCCCCCTATTTTGTAAAAACTGAACGATTGGAAGGCATGCTCACAGGAGAGGCCATGGTCAGTGATCCCTTTAATAAGCCTGTTCTTCAGTTCAATGGTTCTGCAGATCAATTCCGCCTGAACGACGATTCTATCGGAAGACTCCAGCTTACAGCTGACTATAGCAAAATGAGCGGGTTGGTTAATGCGACAGCTCACTCGGACAATAAAGATTATCACTTTGATGTGAAGGGAATATTTAACACCCTGGACAGTTCAACCATACAGCCGATAAATATTACCATTCCCAATCTGGCCGATACAAAAATTGAACTTCTTCAGAAATACTTTAGCGGTATATTCAGTAACCTCAAAGGTTATGCAAGCGGCCAATTGCAAATAATTGGCTCCGCCAACCAGTTAAAATATCTTGGCAAAATTCAATTGCGGGATGGAAGCCTGAAAGTAAATTATACTCAATGCACTTATAAAATACCCGCTGCGACCTTTCAGTTTAAGGACAGCTCCATAGATTTTGGCTCCTTTAAAATAAACGATACACTGGGGAATACCGCTCAGGTAACNNTATAACAAAGGGGGAGCTTTTTCACAATTCCTTCAGGGACCTCCGTTACGATTTTGCAATCAATACCTATCGTCTTTTAATGCTGAATACAAAGATTACTGATAATAATCAGTTCTATGGTACCATGATAGGCAAGGCAAATATTACCTTGAAAGGTCCCCAGGAAAATCTACAAATGTTCATTAAGGGTGAGCCAACTGACAGTTCAAATATTTATCTGCCAACGACCACAAGCAGGGAAAACGCGGATGCAGATTTTATTGTATGGAAAGTCTATGGCAAGGAAATGAAAACACAGAGTGAGGATAAAAAGAATAATAATTTTACCGTCACCCTTGAGATCACTGCCAACAATTATGCGAACGTATTTGTGATCATTGACCCGTTGACCCGGGATATCTTAAAAGCGAATGGTCACGGGGTTTTAAGGATTAAGGTGGGCACTCATGAAGATATGGATATCCGCGGCCGTTATGAAATTGACCGGGGCAATTACAATTTCACTTTCCAGTCTTTTATCCATAAACCCTTTGTTTTTAATGAAGAGGCCAGCAACTATATTCAATGGTCAGGCGATCCCTATGACGCCGATATCAATATCCAGGCGATTTACGAAGCGGAAAATGTTCAATTCAGTGATCTCGGTTTTAATACAGGCACTGTGGCCGGGAAAGAAAAATTCAACAGTTATCACGGCCCGGTCTGGGTCATTGCAGACCTGAGTGATAAACTCATGAAGCCAACCATCAACTTTGAAATAGCCTTTCCACCCAACAGTCCTATGAAAAACTCTTCCGATGCATTGTTTGCCTTGCAGCTGATTCAAAGTGACCCAAATGAATTAAATAAACAGGTTGCCTTCCTGATCGTTTTTAACAGCTTTGGTCCAATGACCAACAGCAATGTCAATTTTACAGCGAATGAAGCCGTGGGAGGTGTATTTGTCAACAGTATATCGGGCGCCATATCAAACGTTTTAAGCCGTCAATTTTCCAATGTTTTCCAAAAGGCATTCAATGACAAAAGCATCCGTGTGAATTTCAACACTTCCTTTTACAATGGCACTTTGGATTATAACAATGATCAACCCACCGGATATACCTATAACAGGACCAATTTGAACCTGTCGGTGATCAAGAGTTTTTTAAATGAACGACTGACTTTTACTGTAGGGAGTGCTTTTGATTTTGGTCTGACGACGCAGCAGGTTCAGGCAGCATCGGTTCAGTTCCTGCCTAATATAACGGCAGATTGGAAATTGACCCAGAGTGGAAAGGTTGTGCTAACCATTTTCTACCGCGATTCCTATAGCAATTATTCGGTAACGAGTAACCATACTCAAAACAGTTCAGGAACCAGTATCTCCTACAGGAAGGATTTCGACCGGATAGACGAATTGTTTAAAGGAAAGAAAAAAGCGCCTGCCAAACCTGTTACCGGGTCTGACGCTTCCTCCAGTCAGGCTGAACATGGCAGTGTAAACAATCAATAGGTACCAGGGAATTTATTTTACTTAAGTATTTCGTGTCCCAATTTGTCTCGTTTGGTCTGAAGATATTTTTCATTATGGGGATTTGGATCGATTTCGATCGGAATCGTCTCTACTATTTCCAATCCATACGCAGACAATCCTGCTCTTTTCTTTGGATTATTACTCAGCAGGGAAATCTTGGAAATTCCCAGGTACCGTAATATCTGGGCTCCTACTCCATAATCCCTTTTATCCATTGGGAATCCCAGGTGCAGGTTCGCCTCCACGGTATCCATTCCATTTTCCTGGAGTTTATAGGCCTTTAATTTGTTCACTAGGCCAATACCTCGTCCTTCCTGGTTCATGTAAAGAATCACTCCTTTGCCTCCGGCCTGAACCATTTGCATGGCTCTGTGCAACTGCTCTCCGCAATCACATCTCAGGGAGCCTAGAATATCTCCCGTGAAACAGGATGAATGCACCCTGACCAGAACCGGCTCCTCCTTTTCCCATTCACCTTTTATTAAAGCGAAGTGTTCATTGATGGTATTTTTTTCATGAAAGGCAACCAGTTTAAATTGCCCATATTTGGTAGGCATATCCACCCGAACGATTTCTTCAATAAGAGAATCTGTCTTAAGGCGAAATTCAATCAGGTCTTTTATGGATATTAACTTAAAATCAAATTTCCTCGCGATTTCTTTTAATTGCGGAAGTCGGGCCATGCTCCCGTCCTCATTCATTATTTCCACGAGTACTCCGGCAGGTTCAAATCCTGCAAGCCTGGCAAGGTCAATGGTAGCCTCTGTGTGACCGGATCTACGCAATACGCCACCTTTTTTGGCCCGTAAAGGGAATATGTGACCGGGACGACCAAGATCCTTGGCTTTTCTAGCCGGGTTAATCAAGGCCTGCACTGTTAAGGCACGATCATGGGCAGATATGCCGGTTGTGCATCCATTTCCCAAAAGGTCAACCGATACCGTGAAGGCAGTCTCATGCAGGGCCGTATTATTATTTACCATCAATTCCAGCTCCAATTCATCACAACGCTCTTCAATAAGAGGCGCACATATTAACCCCCTTCCGTATTNNTTTTCCCTGTCTTCATCGTCTACAACGATAACGAGCTTACCCAATTTGAGGTCTTTTATAGCACTTTCAACGGTATCCAACATATCGAAAAGTTATATGCAAAGATAACGATAATTCAGCGTATTAGGTTGCCTGCATGACAGGGGAAAACCTGTGCCTGTTTTGCTCCGGCTGATAACAGCATCCCACATTGTGCCCTCTATCCGAATATCGTTAGAATGCTTTATTGCTTTCCTGTAAGTTTGGATTGCCCACCAGAATCCTTGATTCTCATTGTGCATTTCTGATCTTTTGCCCCGGCCGGATCATCGTGCAATCAAATCCAATATGAAATTGGCAAGTTTCCTGCAATAACGAAAAAAAACGATAACCGGCGCATATGCTGACGGGGTTTAAAGTGAATAATCAAAAAAGTAAGAAAAGAAAAAGTTAAATTAAAGCAACGGAGGTTTATTGATATTCGAAAAAATAAAAGGCTTGTAACTTTAATATAACCTATTATGGCTTTCTATGGTAGTCAAACGTATTGTTCCATTCTTGGTTTGTTTAATCGTTATTATTTATTTTGGAAGTAATTTGTATTATTGGGGACAACAAAATGCATTTAGTTCATCTATCAAAGCTATCTCCAATTCTTTCCCACATGGTATAAATGACGAGCAGGTCGTATCCGATAAAGTAACTTTAATAATTGGAATCCGTGGGGATGTTACAAAAGAAATAGATAAGTCTTATCAAAAAAGCTCTTTATTGACCGCAATATGTATCGTGGCATCCCTATTACTTATTATAATATTTCTCCTTTCTATTGTTTTTGATAATTTTAAAAAATCTAAAATAGTTAAATCAGGTAAAACATTTCCGGCTTCGCCCTTTTAGTATTCTGTTGCCATTTTTAAATTGGATATCGAAGCCTGCCTGAAATAAAGTAGTTGCTGCAGAACAAGGGCCGAAGCGATTCCTTTAAAGATTTAGGAATCAAACCGTGCATGCAAACTTATTTAGGATATAACATCGGAGGAGAAAAAATTTCAGCGATTTGGTCGTTAGTCTACCGGAGGTTTACTTGCCCCAGCCCCATTGTAAAAAATCCGGTAGCGCCCTGGCCCAGGTTTCAACATCATGTTTGCCGTCCTCCAGCAGTACAAAACAGATATCTTTAAAAGGATCATATCCCTTTGCCACCAGTTCATTAATCAGGTCAAGCGTATCGTCAATTGAATCGATAACTCCGTTATTATTTCGATCATACTCTTCGTCCGCCGCCCCGCATTCAAAAAAGAAACGAAGCCAGGGGTAGAACCCTTCTTCCCGGATTTGCCTGTGCATGATCCGGTTTGTAGCGTCGTCATAAGTTAGGTCATTTTTATCCTTTGACCTCCACCAGAAAGAACCTGAAAATGCCCCTACCCTGGAAAACTCATACGGGTGGTTCCAAACTATATCTAGCGCGCTCAAAGCGCCCAGTGAGAACCCGGCGAAGGCTTTTTCCTTAAAACTATAACCCGGCCAGTTTTTGCGCACATAGGGCAGCAATTCCTCAAAAATAAAACGGGTATAGTTTCGGGCTTTTGCACCCCTACCTTTATAATCCGGCATTACAGCCGTCCCATATTCCATTTTTCTTTCTGGTCCTGCATGTATGGCGACACAGAACAATGGAGAAAGCTTATCCTTACCGAATAAATCATCAAGAATTGTTTCCAACTTTATACTCTCCATATCCTGACCATCATTGATCAATAATAAACTCACTTTTTCAGACCGGAAGTTTCCGGGAGGGAAATAAAAGTCAATCTTTACATTTCTTTCAAGGTGACCGNNGTTTGTTTAAGAACTCTTCCGCTTTTTTCAGTTTCCATAATTTCAAAAATAGGAAAATGCCTCTAAACAAGATATTCTCCTGATTAGTTTTTATTCATTGTTCTCAATAATCAATTTGTTTTATTGTTGTTTTAAAAATAAATTTGGTCAGGGCGGCAGAGGTAATAGACGATTATTCAATAAAAACTAAGATTTTATGAAAAAAATTGGCATACTCTTCGGTCAGGAAAGAAGTTTCCCGATGGCGTTTGCGGAAAGAGTAAATAGCAAAAACATTCCCGGCATAACGGCGGAGCCGGTCAGAATTGACAAAGTGGTGCAGGGTGAGCCATGCGGTTATGCTGTAATCATTGACAGAATTTCACAGGACGTTCCGTTTTATCGGGCATTCCTGAAAAATGCCGCACTTTGCGGTACGGCCGTGATCAATAACCCTTTCTGGTGGAGTGCTGATGAAAAATTTTTCAACAATTGTCTAGCCACAAAAATCGGGGTACCTGTTCCAAATACGGTAATTCTTCCTTCAAGGGTCCAACCTCCTGATACCAATGATCAATCCTTCTCCAATCTTGCCTTTCCCTTAGATTGGGAGGGTATTTTCAAATATATCGGGTTCCCGGCTTATATGAAACCCTTTGCCGGAGGAGGATGGAAACACGTTTACAAACTTCGAAACGCCGAAGAATTTTTCCAGAAGCACAGCGAAACAGGCGAATTAGTCATGTTGCTGCAGGAAGAAATAGTTTTTGATGAATACTATCGCTGTTACTGTATTGGCCGGAAACACGTACGCATTATGCCCTATGAACCGCGTAATGTGCATCACCTTCGTTATTCAAGTGATTTCAATCCATCGGCTGAAAGATTGCAGTTAATGGAACAAATAGTATTGCGAATTAACCAATACCTCGGTTATGATTTCAATACAGTTGAACTGGCGATAAGAAATGGCGTCCCCTATGCCATCGACTTCTGTAACCCTGCTCCAGACGCTGAAAAATCAAGTGTGGGGGAGGAAAATTTTAACTGGGTGGTGGAAACAGCCGCGAACTATGCCATTGAAAGGGCTTTGGTCCACCAGGATGGTCTGGACAACCTTACATGGGGAGAATATGTAAAAAGAAGCACCATGAAAGAAAGTCTCGTGCCAGGACCTTTTGCAAAATAACCTGGGCCAAAAACAGTAATTTTAAACCTTCAAACAGACCAAATGGCAAATATCAGCTTCAAACATTTTACAATTGGTGTGGAAGAAGAATACATGGTCGTGGACCCAACTACCAGGGAATTGAAAAGCCATGAGCAGAAAATTGTCCAGGAGGGGCAGAAAGTGATTAAAGACAAAGTAAAAGCAGAGATGCATCAGGCTGTTGTTGAAGTGGGTACAGATATTTGCCAGAATGTCACCGAAGCATACAATGATGTCGGTCTTTTGCGAAAAACCATTTCAGAGGTAGCCGGGAATCTTGGCCTCTGGGTGGGCGCTTCAGGAACCCATCCGTTCAGTCATTGGGAAAGCCAGCTGATAACGGATCATGTGCGATACAACGAAATTGTAAATGAATTGCAGGAGGCAGCCCGGAGTAACCTGATATTTGGGCTCCATGTTCACGTCGGTATGGAAAACAGGGAAATGGCGGTTCATATTGCCAATTCTGCCCGGTATTTTTTACCTCATATATATNNGGGCAGGAAGACCGGCTACAAATCGTTCCGCACAAAAGTCTTTGACAAATTTCCGCGCACGGGAATTCCCGATTATTTTGAAAGTATTGAGGCGTATGATCGTTATGTAAACCTCCTGATCAAGACAAATTGCATTGATAATGCAAAGAAGATATGGTGGGATCTTAGGGTGCATCCGTTTTTCAATACGGTTGAATTCAGAATATGTGATGTGCCCATGACAGTGGAGGAAACGATTGCAATTGCAGCCTTGTTCCAGGGTCTTTGCGCCAAGCTGTATAAGCTGCGTTCAAAAAATATGAACTATATGATTTATCAAACTGCACTTGTGAATGAAAATAAATGGCGGGCAAGCCGTTACGGGATTGACGGTAGCCTGATAGATTTCGGGATTGAAGCCGAAGTGAACACACGCGTCCTGATCTATGAATTGCTTGAATTCATTGACGATGTCGTGGATCAGNNCGGCAGGCTCTGCAATTTGTTCACAAAATACTTGACAAAGGGACAGGCGCCGACAGGCAATTGGATGTATTTGAAAAGACCGGAAACCTAACCAGTGTAGTGGATTATATTCATGCACAATTCCTGCAAGGCGTATAAATATTAGTTCTCCCGATCAACTGTAGGATAGTTGATTGGCCGGGTTGCATTGTTGAAAATAAAAAGATTAAAAATATATCTTTAATTAAAACCAAACAGCATAAAATGAAAAGACTTTTTCTGACTACCTTATTATTAGCCGCCTTTACCCTGCTTTACTCACAAAATGAAAAGGAAAAGGTATGGCAATTGATAGTGCGTTTCGATAACCTGCTGATAGCAAAAGATTCTGCGGCCTTAAACTCGATGATGACCGATGATTTCGGCGGGGTGATCCTTACGGGTGACTATCTTTCAAAAGCTGCCTACATCAGTCATCACTGCGTTCGTAATGTTGGTTACATGGCCCTTACAGGCCAGGACATAAATTCTGCGTTTATACGTATTTATGGGAATAGCGCAATAATCAACAGGCGGGTGCATGCGCGGTTAAAATTTTCGGATGGCAATTTCTCTGAATTTGATGTGCAACGTTTGGAAGTTTGTATCCGGCAAAATGGAAATTGGCTTATCGCCGGTGGTCAGGGGACAGTGGTAAACCCTTCCCCTATTCCTGGAAAATGATAATTCATAAATACCTGGCTCATGCAGGAGCATACTCATTGCCCTTGCAATATTTCCGGATATAAGAATTTCAGGAGAAAAAGAATTAGTTGTGGTTGAAAATCCAAAAGAGACAGGAATTTCCCTATGCAAAGGGTTTGCATTCCATCATTGAATATTCTCAATCACCATTGCACTTGCGCCACCTCCTCCATTGCAGATTCCCGCAGCGCCGTATTTTGCATTGTTTGCTTTTAAAACATTGATCAGGGTGACAACAATTCTTGCTCCGCTACAACCCAGGGGATGACCCAGTGAAACTGCACCGCCATGCACATTCACCCGGGCAGGATCAAGTTTCATTCGTTTACTATTTTCAATTCCCACTACTGCAAATGCTTCGTTTAACTCCCAGTAGCTAATATCTTCCATTTTTAAGCCGGCTTTGCCGACCGCCAACGGTACGGCGATGGAAGGCGTGGTGGTAAACCATTCCGGAGCCTGCTCGGCGTCAGCATAGGAAATGATTTTTGCTATCGGTCTAAGCCCGAGTTTGTCCGCTTTTTCTTTACTCATTAACAGCAATGCGGCGGCGCCATCGTTTAATGTGGAGGCGTTTGCAGCCGTAACGGTTCCGTCTTTTAAAAATGCTGGCTGCAGGGAGCTGATTTTATCAAATTTTACATTCAGGGGTTCTTCATCTTTTGTAACCAATACAGGATCCCCTTTTCGCTGAGGAATTTCAACCGGAATAATTTCATTATCAAATTTCCCGGAGGCTGAAGCTGCCTGGGAACGCTTATAACTTTCTATTGCAAACGCATCCTGGTCTTCCCTGCTAATGCCACATTCCTTCGCACATAATTCCGCCGCAAATCCCATTGCTTTCCCATCATATACATCCATTAGTCCGTCTTTAGCAAGTCCGTATATCAATATCGTATCCCCGTACTTATTGCCCCATCTTTGGGCAGCTGCATAATAGGGCGTATTACTCATACTTTCCATACCCCCTGCCACCACAATATGCGCGTCACCCAATAATATACTTTGTGCGGCCAGAGATATAGCTTTCATTCCGCTTGCGCAAACCTTATTGATGGTGGTGCAACTCACTTCATTGGGCAGGCCCGCAAATTTTGCTGCCTGTCTTGCCGGAGCCTGCCCCAGATTAGCTTGAAGCACACAGCCCATGAGCACATCCTGAACCTGTTCCCCCTTTACTCCCGCCTTTTGTAGCGCTCCTTTGATGGCGATTGATCCTAACTGGGTAGCCGTGAAATTTTTAAGGACGCCCCCAAAACTTCCGATTGGCGTACGGATAGCGGCTATGATATAAACAGCTCTGTTGTCCATATTGAAAAAAATAATTTATTTAGGTACCAAAGATACCGATTGTTCGCATGGCAGTTTCGCATCCGGCAAACGAACTGTTTTTACGCGCCTATCCGATATCAGCAGGGCCAACAAAAGTCTGGATTTCCTCTTTTGGGTTATCTTGCCCTAACAATCAAAAACCAATTTGGAAAGAATTTTTAAACAACTGGTATGTTTTAACTTTGCAACCATGAGAACCATTTCTTTCTTCTGCTTTCTTAGCTTCCTGTTTATAAATTTTGAAAACACCCAGGCNNAGGTAAAAAGAATGGATTCGACTTTACAAATTGGTAAAGTGGGATTCAGGGTATTTTGCAATAATAAAAACCCCGGCCAGAATGAATTGGGGATTAAACCCGTGGGGTTTGACCATACGACAAGACAACTGAATTTTTACATAAACGGCAGGGTGACAAAAGCGGAGATTGACGATTTAAACAATGATGGCTATCCGGATCTACTCGTCTATATATTCGGTGATACGGACGGAGTTTACGGAAA